>DASPNK010000429.1:0-6281 GCA_035626575.1 Planctomycetota bacterium
TCCCGCACGATCTCCAGCTTCGCGCGCCACGCGCCGTCGGGCACCGAGAGGAACCCCGGCGGTCCGTCCGCCGCGCGCCAGGTCCGCCACACGGTGCGCGGCGACGCGCCCTCGGGCGGCTTAGGCTCCTCCTGCACGGCGA
Organism: Planctomycetota bacterium; assembly: GCA_035626575.1. GTDB lineage: Bacteria > Planctomycetota > CAIWVZ01 > DASPNK01. The sequence continues at coordinate 143 of DASPNK010000429.1, forward strand.
CGAAGGTCGCGATCACGTCCGATGGCGGATCGGGCAGCGGCGCGTCCGGCGCGAACGTCACGCGCGCGCCGGGGCGCAACGCCGCGACGTGCCGACCGGCGCCGCGGACGACCGCCGGGCGGTAGAGGCGCCCGTTGCGGTCGACGTAGGTGATCGTGAATTCCGGCTTCTCCCCTTTGGGGAACGGGATCCGCGCCAGCGCGTTCGCCTCGGTCGCGAACAGGAGCGGCTCCCGCCGCGGCGCGCCCTCGGGATCGTCGGGGAAACGCGCCGACACGACGGCCGAGGGGGCGCGCCGGTCTTCGGGCGGCCCGTCGACGACCTCGACGATGATCGTCGCCGTCTCGAACTCGGCGCCGGTCGACAGCGCCTGCAGGCGCGGATCGGAGGCGCGTTCGCCGCGCGGCACGGCGACGTCCTCCACGGTGATCGGCGGCAGGCCCGGCACGAACGCGCGGACGCGCGCGCGGCCGGCGGGCGCCGAGACTTCGAACGTGCCGTCGGGCGCGGCGGCGACGTACGACGGGGCGTGGCGCCCCTCCGACTCCACCGCCACGTACGCGGAAAGCCCGCCGAGTCCGAGAAGGATCTCCGAAGGCACGCCGACCAGGCGACCCGCGACCGTGCCTCCCGGGCTGAGCCTCAGCTCGACCGGCGCGGCGGGATCGCTTGCGGGCCCCTCCTCGCGCGCCGTGCAGGTCGTGTTCTCCTCGAGGTAGCGCGCCTCGATGCGGCGCGGGCGGCCGTCGGCCGGGGTCCGCAGCTCGAAGCGACCCGCCTTGTCGGCGACCGCGCAGGGCGCCGCGGCCTCGTCGGCCCGGTCGCCGGCGTCGTCCGCCGGCGCCGACAGGACGAGCGCGCCCTCGGCGGGGGCGCCGTTCGCGGCGTAGACCGCGCCGCTCCGGAGCGGTCCGCGATCGACCGCGGTCGCGTCGAGGAACGCCTTCTTGAGGAGCGGCGCGAACCAGCGCTGCGGCGGGCCGCCCGCGGCCGGTCGAACTTCGAGCAGGACGTCGCCGCCCGGCGGCAGGCCCGCGCGGAACACGCCGCGGTCGTCGGTGGCGACGTACACCGTCAGCGTCGGCTCCTCGGCGGGCGCGCCGTACCACGCGGTCAGCCTGAGCGAGCCGGGGCGGCGAAGCGGAGTCGGCCATTGCCCCTCCACCGCGGACGCCGCGGGGAAGAGCGGGAGCGTGACGTCGCGGATCGCGACGTCGTCGCCCGGCGCGGCCGGCGGCGGAGGGAACACGGCCCACGTCTCCGCCGCGGGCAGGCCGTAGGGCCGCGCGACGAAGCGCACCGGCGCGCCCGACGGGAGGCCCGCGACGAACGCCCACCCTCCGACGACCGAGTAGGCGAGGGACGGCGCGGCCTCGCCCTCGACGGAAACGTCCACCGTGGTGCGGTCCGGCACGAGCCGGCCGAGGTCGTCTCTCAGATCCTGGAGCAGGAGGCGCGCCACGACGCCGTCCGTCGCGACGAGGACGACGTTCGTCGCGCGCGGCTCGACCGCGACGGCGAGGTCGGGGCGTCCGGGATCGCGCAGGAACGCCTCCAGCGCGCCCGCGTCGCGCGCGGCGTGCTGCGCCGCGTCGAGCGCGAACCGGGCGACGCCGTCGCGCTCGGTGAATCGCGTGCGGCGGCCCGTCTCGCCTCGCGCCCGCAGCCCGACGCCGCGCCACGGCAGGGGCTTCCCCGAAGCGGTGCGCACCGTCACGAAGAGGTCGAAGACGGGGGCGGCCTCCTCGGAGGCGTCGGATGCCGCCTCGGGGCCGTCGGGCCCCGGGGCGTCGGCGACGTCGCGTCCGGCGCGCGGGCCCGCGAGCGCGGGCGGGTCGATCGGAAGCGGCGGCGGATCCTGCGGCCCGCGGTCCATCTCGAGCTTGAGGAGCGCCGCGGCGGCGAGCGCCGCCGCCCAGAGGAGCCACGGCGCGAGGCGCCCGGGCCCGCCCACGTTCACGCGCTCCGGGCCGCGGGGGTCACGCGGCCTCCGCCGGCGCCGCCGCCTGCGCGCGGTCGCGCACGCGAAGCTCCGGCCGACGGGAGAGGACGATCCAGAGCACGACGGCGCCGACCGCCGTCAACGCGCCCACGAACTGGCTCGTCGACGGGGTCCAGAAACCCAGCGACACGAATCCGCGGTCTTCGTCGCCGCGGAACTCCTCGATGACGCCGCGGGTGACGGCCTTCAGGAGGATGAAGGCCGCCAGCACCTGTCCGTGGAACCGCTTCCTCTTCCACAGCGTGTAGAGCGCCAGCGCCATCAGGAAGCCGTTCACGCTCATGTAGATCTGCGCCGGATGGAGCCACACGCCCTGGAAGCGCCCCGCGAGGTTGCCGTTGTCGGCGGGGATGGTCAGGCCCCAGAGACTGCCGGGCGCCGTCGGCGTCGGGAACTTGATGCCGAGCGGGAAGTCGGCCGAGCACGGCGCGCCGTAGTCGTCGCCGACGAGCAGGCACCCGATGCGCCCGATGCCGAGCCCGAGCGCGCCCGCGACGGCGCCGACGTCGGCGATGCGCCACACCGGGAGTTTTCGGCGACGGAGGTACCACAGGCCGACGGCGACGACGGCGATGAGGCCGCCGTACATCACCATCCCGCCCTTGTCGATGCGAATCACGTCGAACCAGCGGCCTCGGAACTCGCCGAGGCTGGTGAGCACGTACAGCGCGCGGGAGCCGAGCACCACGGCGAACAGCTCGTAGAAGAAGAGCCGCTCGAGGTCGTCCCGCGTCGCCGTCTTCTCCCGCTCGCAGAGGCGCCGCATGAGCCCGGTGGCCGCGAGGAAGGCGATCACCACCATCAGGCCGAACGAGCGGATCGGCGCCCGGAGGTCGGTGAACGGGATGGGGATTTCGACGATGACGGGCCACATACGGGGCGCGGGGAACCTACCAATCCTTCCTCGCCGCGCCGCGCGACCGAGGACCTATCGGCCGCCCGTCCGCGGTCGCCCGCGGCGTTGATCGGCTCCGAACGCGCCCCTAACATCGCCGCGTCGCCGCTCTCCCCGTCTCCTCCGCCGGAAGCACCCCGTGACGCAGCACCCCCCCGTCTCCGATCGCGGTCGCTTGAGCATGGTCGCGTGCAACTCCGGCAAACACTTCGCGGAGCGGGTCGAGGCGAAGGTGCGCGAGCTGATCCGCGAGGAGGACGGCGCCGATCACGGCGTCATCCGACGGAGCGAGGAGATCACCTTCGCCAACGGCGAGGTGAAGACCGTCATCCACGAGAACATCCGCGGCGACGACGTGTACGTCTTCCAGTGCGTCGACGACCCGCAGTCGAAGAACTCGGTCAACGACAACTTCATGTCGCTGGTCACGGCGATCCACGCCGTCTACCAGTCCGACCCCGATTCGATCACCGCGGTCATCCCGCAGTTCCCCTATTCCCGGCAGGAGCGGAAGAAATCCCGCGAGCCGATCACCGCGAAGCTGGTGGCGGGAATGCTGGAGGCGGCCGGCGCCGACCGCGTGATCACGCTCGACATCCACGCCGAAGCCATCGAGGGATTCTTCAATCACGCGATCCTCGAAGACCTGCACGCGTCGAAGTCGATCATCTCGTACTTCGTCGAGCACTTCCCCGTCGACAACCTCTGCATCGTCGCGCCCGACACCGGCGGCGCCGACATGGCGCGGCACTTCTCGAACGTGCTGCGGGCCGCGCTTGCGGTGGTGGACAAGGCGCGCGACTACTCCAAGGCGTCGGTGGTCGAGAGCATGCGCCTGGTCGGCGACGTGCGCGGCAAGCGCATCCTGATGCCCGACGACCTCATCGCCACCGGCGGCACGCTGATCAACGCCTGCCGGCTGTTGAAGGACAACGGGGCCGACGAGATCTACCTCGCGGCGTCTCTCGCGTTCCTCAACGGCAACGCCGCGGAGAAGCTCGACAAGGCGCACTCCGAGGGCCTTTTCGAGGTGCTGATCGGGACCGACGCGGTGGGCCACGGCGCGGAGTTCCGCAAGTCGCACCCCTGGTACCGGGAAGTGAGCGTGGCCGACCTGTTCGCCCGCGTCGTCTTCAACATCAATCGCAAACGGTCGGTCAGCGCTCTCCTGCGCTGAGGCGGGGACGGGCCTCGCCGCGGGAGCCTTCGGAACGGCCCGCCGTTTGATTGATCCCCCGGCGGGCCGCGGGTTAATCTCCGCGGCCCCGAGAGACGGCGGTCGGAGCGCGGGAAGGCGTCCTCCCGCGGCGAACGGCCGTCCCCAAAAAGAGCACCCCCATGTCCGACCGAAACGTCACCGCGCGCTTCGCGACCCTTGTCGCCGTCTTCTGCGCGACGGCCGCCTGCGGCATCGCCCAGATCTCCGTCGTGAACATGAAGGACGGCAAGAAGTACGAGGGCTTCGTCCTCAGCGACGACGCCAAGGCGGTCAAGGTCGAGACCATGGACGGCAAGGTCCTCACGTTGTTGAAGAACAACGTCGAGTCCCTCGAAGAGACGAAGCGCTGGGGCGACCCCGAGATCGACGCCGAGTACGAGAAGATCGATGCGTCCGACGCGTCGGCGCTCGCCGAAGTGGCGCACCTGGCGAAGAGCCGGAAGGTGCGCTCCTGGCAGTACCTCGCCGAGAAGGCGCTCAAGCTCGACGCCGCGCACGACCGCGCCCATGAGCTGCTCGGGCACGAGAAGGTCGGCGACAAGTGGTTCACGAACAAGGCCGACGCCGAGAAGGCCCGGAAGGCCGCGTTCGAAGCCGAGATGAAGGAAAAGGGCTTCGTGAAGGTCGGCAGCGGCGCGCAGGCCGGCTGGATCCCGAAGGCCGACAAGGCGAGCTACGACAAGGACTCGAAGGCCTGGACCAAGGACGAGCGCGGCGTCTTCCGGCGCACCGCGGAGCTCATGAAGGAGCGCGGGCTGGAGCTGGTCGGCGGCAAGTGGATCCGCGCGGCGAGCGAAGAGGACCGTAAGGACGCCGCCGAGTTCCAGGGCGAGTTCGAAGAGAAGATCGTGGTGCTCACCAGCAGGCACTTCCGCATCTTCTGCATGGAGCACGAGCCGGATCGCGTCGCGTCGTTCCTCGACGAGGCCGAGAACACCTACAAGTGGTTCGTCGAGAAGATGGGCAAGGAGCCGGGGACCGAGGTGTTTCCCGAGGGGGGGCGCGGCCAACTCTGGTTCCTCAAGGACAAGCGCCTGTTCGACAAGTTCGTCAACAAGTACGGCGCGCCCCGCTTCGGCATGTCCGCCGACTGGGTCGCGCACATCACGCAGCCGGGCAGCAACGGCGGAACCATCAGCGGGCTCGGACTCCACGCGATCACCACGGTCGAGAACCTCGACGAGAACGGCGTGCGCGCCTCCGTCGTGCACAACAGCTCGCACATGCTGGTTCAGTGGTTCGTCCGGAACGCCGGCGGAGTCTGCCCGGTGTGGCTTTTCGAAGGCTGGGCGCACTACGCCGAACATGAGCGCGTCGGCATCGGTCAGCAGACCTGCGTGACGAAGGCGAACTACGGCGCCGGCGGCGGCATTTCGGACAAGAAGTTCACCACGAAGGACGCCAAGGACCGCTGCAAGACGATGATCCGCGACGGCGACGACGAGGTCTTCGAGAGCATCTCCAAGAAGGGTCTCAACTCGCTGAACGGCGACGACCTGGCGAAGGGCTACTCGATCATCGATTGGCTGATGAAGGAGCGGAAAGCCGACTTCATCAACTTCCTCGAGAGCATCGAGGCGGCGGACGACGAGAAGGTCCAGCAGGCCAACGCGCTGAAGAAGGCGTTCAACTGGTCCTTCGCCGACGTCGACGCCGAGTGGCGCAAGATGGCGAAGAAGAACTACTGACCGTCCGCCGCGGCGCGCGCCGCGGCCCCGCGACCGAAGGCCGTCGTCCCCCGGGACGGCGGCCTTCGTCGTTTCAGCGGAGCGCGTCGCGTCGCGTCGCGGGCGCCGCGGCGTCCGCCGTCTCTCCGCCGTTCAGGGACGCCTGCGACGGAACAGGGCGCCGGCGAAGGCGACCAGCAGCAGCACCGCGGCGCAGGCCCCGACCAGCAGCGCGCGGACTTTCCGCTCCCGGGCGTCCGGAGGCCTCGGGCCCTCGAACGCTTTTCGGCCGCGTTCGGCGTCGATGGACGACGCCACGTCGTCGTCGTCGCTCTCGAAGTCGTCGCGGTCGGCGC
>DASPNK010000430.1:0-2306 GCA_035626575.1 Planctomycetota bacterium
GATCGGCGAGATCCGCGGCGCGGTGTATTTCGTGCCCAACGTCGGCACGAAGGACAAGCCGAGCTGGGGCGACGCCGTGCGCGTCGAGCACAGGGCCGACGCGACCGGGAAGGCGAAGGAAGCCGGCATGGACTTCCTTGCGGGCGCGACCGGCAGGAAATCGGCGAAGGCGTCCGACGGCCATGAGTTCGTGTCGGCGCAGGGCGACGCCGGACCGTGCGTGGCGGACTGGGACGGCGACGGCGTGTTCGACCTCCTGGTCGGCGGCGGCGACGGCGAGGTGCGCTGGTACAGGAACTCGTCGAAGACCGGCCTGCCGGCGCTCGAGGCGCCCCGGACGCTGATTCCGGGCGCGAAGTGGGGCAAGAAGGGCCAGGAAGACCGCGAAGGCGTCCCGAAGGAGCTGGGAACGCGCTCGAAGGTCTGCGTCGCGGACTGGAACGGAGACGGTCTCGCGGACCTCGTCCTCGGCGACTTCTCGTCGACGAGCGGGCCGGAGCCGGAGCTCACCGACGCTCAGAAGGCCGAGCGCGACCGGCTGCAGAAGGAGCAGGAGGACCTCTGGGAGAAGATGAACCCCTGCTTCGAACGCGCCTCCAAGGCCGCGTCGGAGGCCGTCGGCGGCGCCTCGCACGAGGACATGACCGACGAGCAGCAGGAGGCCTTCTCGGAGGCCTATCGCAAGGCGCTGGAGGCGGAGGCCGACTACAAGGCCCTGCAGGAGAAGCAGCAGGCCGTCTCGAAGGCGCTGCGACCGCTGATCGCGCCGCACGAGACCCACGGCTACGTGTGGGTCTTTCTCCGGGACGCGCCGAAGCCGCAACGCTGACGGCGCGCGGCAAGCGGGCGGGCGGGGCGCGGGCCCCGTCCGCCCCGCCGCGGACCGCGTTCAGCGCACGAAGCCCGCGCGCTCGGGCGGCCAGACGACGGCGACGGCGCGGCCGAGCAGCGCCTCGCGGGGGATGTACGGCGCGCGGTAGCTGCCGAGCGTGAACAGCTCGCGATCCCCGGAGTAGACGCGACGCACGTTGTCGCGGTCGACGAACTCGACCGAACCGTCGTCGTGCGACCTGGGATTGCGACCGTCGGCGCGCGCGGCGCCGGGCCGCACGCCGTCGGCGTCGCCTTCGAACCGCCGGCCGGTCGCCGTCTCTTCGACCACCGTGACGCGCCAGAGCCGGGCGTCGGAGCTTTCCGACGGATGGTCGCCGAGGCACAGGTAGGCGCCCGACGGCACGAAGAACCGCGTCTGGCCGTCGGGGATCCAATAAAGGTCGCGGCACACGCGCGGCGCGCGCACTTCGGCGCCGCCGGTCGCCGCGAGGAAGACGCCGCCCGCGGGCGGCGACGTCGCCGCTTTCCCGGGCGCTTCGGCCGAGGCCACGAGGACGTCGTCGACGAACGCGCGGAGCGCGCCGTCGACCGCCTCGAAGCGGACGCGCGCCCAGCCGTCGGCGGGCAGCGGCCCTGCGGCGGCCGTCGCTCCGCCGGACGCGTCGGTCAGCGTCGCCGTCCCGCGGCCGTCGGCGTCCCGAGCGAAGCGCGCCGTGCGGCGTTCGCCGGTGCGGGGATCGTCGAGCCGGAAATGGACCGCGCCGCCGCGCGGAAGGCGGACCAGCGCCTCGAACGCCGCGTCGCCGACGGAGTAGGCGCCGCCGGTGCCGGGCGCGGGGGCCGCGGGGTCGGCCGCGGGAGCGAGCGGGTCGGGGAGGAAATCGGTGAGCGGACGCTTCAGCCGCGCCCACGGCAGGCGGTCCGGCGGCTCGTCGCCGTCGCCGCGGAGGGCGCCGTCGGCCGTCTCGGTCCAGCGCGCGCGCGTCGCGGGCGGCGCGTCGAACAGGCGGTCGAAGCGCGCGAAGTCGAAGGGCGCGTCCTTCGGCGCCTCCGCGACCGTGAAGCGGTCGAACAGCGCGCGCTGCAGCGCTTCGGGCTTGCGCAGGCGGCGGATCTTCCCGCGCGCGACGCCTTCGTCGACGTCGCCGAACCAGTCCGGGTCGCCGAGCCAGAGATCGCCGTCCTTGAGCACGATCTGCTCGCCCGGCAGGCCCACGATGCGCTTCAGGTAAGTGACGGCGCGGTTCTGAGGGAAGCGGAAGAACACCGCGTCGAACCGCTCGGGCGCGTCGAAGACGTAGGCGAGCCGGTCCATCAGCACCTGATCGCCGCGCTCCGGGCGGCCGATCACCGTGGGCTCCATGCTTCCGGTCAGGACGCCGACCACGTCGACGGCGCAGAGCTTGTAGACGAACACCCAGAGGGCGCAGGTCGCGGCGCGTCGGAGGGCGACGCGGAGGATCCCCGACGTT
>DASPNK010000431.1:0-17639 GCA_035626575.1 Planctomycetota bacterium
CGTCGTCGCCTTGCGCGCCCTCGGTCGCAGTTTCGGTCCCAAGGTCGCGGTCGCCGACCTCGACCTCCAGGTCTTTCCCGGCGAGTTCTTCGCCTTCCTCGGGCCGAACGGCGCGGGCAAGTCGACGACCATCAAGATCGCCACCGCGATGCTGCGCCCGACGGCGGGGTATGCGCGCGTGCTCGGGTTCGACGTGGTCGCGCACCCGCTCGAAGTGAAGCGCCGCATCGGCGTGCTCCCCGAGGAGGTGCAGCTTTACGAGCGCCTCACGCCCCTCGAGACTCTGCGCTTCGCGGGCGCGCTCTACGGGCTTCGCAAGGACGAGATCGCCTCGCGCTCCGCCGAGCTGCTCGATCTCCTCGAGATCGCCGCCGCCGACCGCCGCAAGATGGTCGTCGACTTCTCCATGGGCATGCGCAAGAAGGTGGCGCTCGCCTGCGCGCTGCTGCACGCGCCCCGCCTCCTCTTTCTCGACGAGCCGTTCAACGGCATCGACGCGGTGACCACGCGCGCCATCAAAGACGTCCTGCAGCAGGCCGTCGGGCGCGGCGTGACGATCTTCTTCTCGTCGCACATCCTCGAGCAGGTCGAACGGCTGTGCACGCGCATCGGCGTGATCGACCACGGGCGCCTGAAAGCGCTCGGGACGCTGCCGGAGCTGCGCGCCGCGTCGGGCATGGCGCCCGACGCGTCGCTGGAGGACGTGTTCGTGCGACTCGTCGGCGCCGAGCGCGACGCGCGCCGCACGCTCAGGTTCCTCGGGTGACGTCGGCGTTCGGCCGCTACCTGCTGCTGCTCGACCTGCGGCGTCGCCTGCTCTTCCGCGGCCCGTCGCGCGGGTCCTTCGCGGGATTCGTCATGGTCGTGGTCGCGCTGCAGGCGGTCGGCTTCGGTCTCGCCGCGGCGTGGTTCACGTTTCACCTCGCGTCGGCGCCGCCCGGCGGCGCGCTGCATCCCGACGTGGCGCCGAACCTCGCGCGCATCCTCTTCGTCGGCATCTTCGCGTTCCAGCTGTCGGTCGGCGCGCTCGGCGTCGCGGTCGGCGACTTCTACGACACCTCGCGGCTCCTGCATCTGCCGGTCGGGCCGCGGGAGATCTTCGGGGCGATGTCGACGGCGAGCCTCTTCACGCCGACGACGCTCTTTCTCGCCGCGCCCGCGGTCGGCCTCGCCGCCGCGATCTCCGACGGCGCGGGCCCGTTCGTCGCGCGGCTCGCGATTTTCCTGCTCTCGGCGTGGTTCGGCCACCTCGCCGCGCTGGCGCTCGGCTTCTTCTTCCTGCGCCTTTACTCGAAGCGTCGCCTCCGCGATCTCGCCACGATCGTCGGCGCCGGCATCGGGCTCGCCATCTTCCTCGCGTTCCGCAGCCTCGGCGGCGCGGCGGGCGGAGGGTTGGGATCGGACTCCGGTCTCGAGGCGCTGCAGACGTGGCTGGTCGACGACGTCTGGCGCTCGATCGACGCCGCGCCGTCGCAGTGGTTCGCCGTCGCGTTCGCCGACCTCGAGTCGCGGCCCGGGCGCGCCGCGCTCGGAGTTCTCGGCGGCGTCGCCGCGTGCCTCGTGCTGCTGCGCCTCGGTTCGGCGGCGTTCCGACTGACCTATGACGCGGCGGGGACCGCGGGCGGCGGCGAAGGCGCGGTGAAGGAGGTCCGCGCAGGATGGTCGCGCCTCCTTCCGCCCGACCTCGCCGCGGTCGTCGGCGCCACTTACGCGACGCTGCGCCGCGAGCCGCAGCTGCGCGCGCTGCTCTGGCAGCAGCTCATCTTCCTCGGGGCGCCGGTCGTCCTGCAGGCGAGCGACGGCCGAGGCGGGAGCGCGGCCGGCGCCGAGGCGTTCTTCTACATGGCGCCGCTGATGGTCGTGCTCTCGCACTCGGCGATCAGCCTGAGCCTGTTCGGATTCGACGGCCGAGGCCTCGCCTTCCTCTTTCAGTCGCCGATGCCGCGGCGGCGGCTGGCGGGGGCGCGGGCGCTCGCGATCCTCGGCTTCTTCGTCGCGTCCGACCTGGTCGCCGCCGTCCTCATGGCGACGGCGGTCGGGTTCGTGCGCGGCGACTTCGAGCCCGCGGCCGCGGCGTCGACCGCGATCCGGTTGTGGGGCTTCTGCATCGTCGGCGACGCGGTGCAACTCGCCTTCGGCGTCGTGGCGTCGGTGTACGCGCCGCTCCCGGTCGTCCGCGTGCGCCGCGGCGGACAGGCGCGCCTCGGGCGCGAAGGGTGCCTCGTCCTGTTCGGCCGCGCGCTGACCTTGATTCCGATCGGCCTCGTCGCGGCGGGCGTCGTCGCGCTCGCGCTGGCGCCCGGCTTCCTCGGCGGCGGGCCGATCCATTACGCGGCGTCGGGCGGCGCCGCGCTCCTGGTGCTGGTCGCCCTCTTCTACGCCGGCGTCGCCGTCGCCGGCGACCGTCTGCCGCGCCGCGAGACGCGCATCCTCGAAGCGCTGGCCGATACCGGCGAGTGAGGTCCGCGGCGCCCGTCAGGCGGGCGGGATGCGGAAGACGATCGGCGCGTCGATGTCGGGGTGCAGGCTGCGGTGCACCGGGCAGCCGTGGGCGGCGGCCTCGAGAATCTTCGCGGTCTCGGCGTCGATCGGGCGCTTGAAGGTCACGACGACCGGGAGGCGCGCGATCCTGCGCGGCGGCTCGGCCGTCATGTGCTTCTCGACCCGGACTTCCGTGCCGACGAGGTCGAGGCCGCGTCGTTCGGCGACCATCGCCATGATGGTCGTGACGCACGCGCCGAGCGCGGTCGCCATCAGGTCGGTCGGGGAAAACGTCGACCCGTCGCCGCCGTTGTCCTTCGGCGCCACGGTGCGCAGCTCCGAGCCGCTCGGGACGTGCACGGCGCGGCAGGCGACCTTGCCCAGGTAGACGACGTCGATCTCGACGGCCATGCGCGGCTCCGTTGCGAGGCGCCTCAGGAGGCGATGAGGCGCGCGTAGGCGGCGGGGTCGACGTTGCCGCCGCTGAGGATCACGGCGACGGTGCGCCCCTTGGTCGGCACCTTGCCGGCCAGCACCGCGGCCAGCGCCACCGCGCCGGTGGGCTCGGCCACCAGCTTGAAGCGCGAGAACAGGAACCGCATCGCGTCCTTCACGTCCTGCTCGGAGACGAGCGCGACGCCCGCGGCGTGGCGCAGATTGACGGCGAACGTGTGGACGCCGGGCTCCACGGTCCGGATGCCGTCGGCCACGGTGTCGGGGAGCGCGATGCGGATGCGCTTCTTCGCCTGGAACGAGAGCCACGTGTCGTTGGCCGACTCGGTCTCGACGCCCCACGACTCGCAGCCTCGGCCGTCGGCGACCGCCGCCGTCGTGGACCCGGCGAAGAGCCCGCCGCCGCCGCACGGCGACACTACCGCGTCGATCGGCGTCTCGCGGAGGATTTCGGCGGCGCAGGTGGACTGGCCCGCGATGATCAGCGGATGGTCGGACGGCGGGATCTCGAGGAACCCGTCGGCCTTCGCGCGCTCGGCGGCGTAGGCGAGGCGCTCCGTGCTCGAGCGACCGACCTGCACCACTTCGGCGCCGTAGCCGCGGACCGCCGCGACCTTCACGTCGGCCGCGTCGGTCGGCATCACTACCAGCGCGCGGACGCCGAGCAGCTTCGCCGCCAGCGCGAGCGCGCCTCCGTGGTTGCCGCTCGACCCGGTGACGACGCCGCGCTCGCGCGCCGCCGCGAGCTGCGCCGCGACGGCGTAGTAGGCGCCGCGGAACTTGAACGACCCGCTGCGCTGCAGGCTCTCGGCCTTCACGAGCACGCGTCCGCCGCAGTGCTCGTCGAGAAGCCGCGAACTCAAGAGCGGCGTGCGGTGCGCGACGCCCTTCAGGCGCGCGGCGGCGTCGGCGAGGAGCGCGAGGTCGAAGGTCTCCGTCGGCTCGGCGAGCATGCGACCACGGTAGGCGCGGGCGCCGATCCGTGCAAACGGCTCCTTTCGCACGACCGGCGGGGCGCCTACGATGCCCGGCCGCGTCCTTCGCGCCGCGGCGAGAGCGACGGCAATGAGCCAAGGCAAGCAGGACCGCAACCGTCCCCGCAAGGGCGCCCCGGGCGCCGAGTCCCGGCGCGCCGCTGCGGCGCCTCCTTCTCCTCCGACCCCCGAGGAGAAGCCCTCCGGCCCGATGGGGACGATCCTCCTCGTGATCGTGCTGGGCGTGGCGGGCGTGGTCGCCTGGAAGAAGTTCGCTCCGAAAACCGTGCAGCCGAAAGAGGGCGCGGTCGTGCAGGAGAAGGAGATCGCCTGGACGTCCGAGGTCGACGGCGCGCGCGCGATGGAGATCGCGAAGCGGCTGTGCTTCCCGCGCGTGGCCGGAACCCCCGGCTCGAAGGCCGCCCGCGAGCTGCTGAAAGCGGAGCTGCAGGCGGCGGGGATCGATCAGTTCCACGAGCAGGCGTTCACGGCGAAGACGCCGCTCGGCGAGCGCGAGTTCGTCAACTGCTGGGGCGTGCTTCCGGGCAAGCGCAAGGAAGGCGTCGCGTTGGCCGCGCACTACGACTCCAAGCATTACGAGCGGTTCGCCTTCGTCGGGGCGAACGACGCCGCGTCGGCGTGCGGCCTCGTGGTCGAGCTGGCCCGCAAACTCCGCGAGCGGCGGACCGAGCCGGCGGAGCTCAGCACCTACTTCGTCTTCTTCGACGGCGAGGAGGCCTTCCACGAACATTGGGGCGACCAGGAGGACGGCACGCCCGACCACACCTACGGCAGCCGGCACATGGCCGCGCGCCCGGATGATCCTCCGATCAAGGCGTTGATCCTGATGGACATGGTGGGCGAGGAGGACATCTCCTTCGTGGACGACTCCGAGGGCTTCGCGCCCGAGCTGCTCCACATCTTCAAGGAGACGTCCCGGAAGACCTTCGGCAAGAACTTCTTCACCCAGCGCACGGGCGTGGTCGACGACCACGTCCCGTTCATGAAGGCGGGGGTTCCGTCCATCGACCTGATCGACTTCAAGTTCGGCGTGCCGGAGAGCGACGGCTCCCACGGCCACTGGCACACTCCGAACGACACGCCGGACAAGCTTCACCGCCGCGGGTTCGACCTGACCGGGACCCTCGTTCTGAAGGCCCTCCCCGACGTCGAGCGCACCGTCGTCAAGCGGCTCTGAGGCGCGGGCCGCCGGGGGGGCGGCGCGCGGCGGAATATCGTCAGGCGGGCCGCGAATCGCCGCCCCGCCCGACGGGGACGCCATGCCGAACATCGTCAACTGCCCCCACTGCCGCACGCTGGTCTACGACACGGCGCCCCGCTGCCACGGCTGCGAGGAGCCGCTGCGTCGCCGGCGCCGGTTCCGCCGCGGCACGTGGGCGTTCACGGCGTTCTGCGTCGGGGCGTTCACCCTGGTCCGCGGCATCGACCTGCTCCAGGATCGTCGGGACCGCGTCCGCCGCGAGATCCGCGAGGAGATGGAGAACGAGGTCGCCCGGACGACGGCGATCCGCTGGCTGACCGGCGACGACGCCGCGCTGGCGCGCACCGTCGAGCAAAGCGACGGGGCGTTCCTCGACCGCCTCAAGGCGTTGCGCGACGCCTACCCCGACGTCTTTCCGGCCGAGAGCGCGCGCGTCGACGTCGTCGGCCCGGTCGGGCGCACGCAGCACGTCCGCGTCCTGGGCGCGTCCGAGGTCCGGCATCCGGACGACCCCGATCGCACCCGCCTCGCGCAGATGGCGCAGACGCTCCGGCGCGCCGGGCTGCGGGGCGCGCCGGAGTCGGACGTCGAGTACGCGTCGCTCGCGACGGCGGTGAATCGGCAACGCTGCGCCTGCTCCACGACGGCGTCGGAATGCGGCGCGTGGAACGGCTGGGCGACGGTCGACGGCAAGCGCGTCAACGCCCGGTTCTGGGATTGCCGCACGACGCGCTTCGTCGCCGTCGTGGAGCGCGGCGAGGCCTCCTACCGCGTTCACGGCACGTCGTGCCACGCGGACGGCGTGCTCCGGTGCCTCGTCATCCGGCGCGTCGAGCGCCTCGACGGCGAGCTCGTGCCTCCCCGCGACTGACGCGCGCCTTCAGCGCGGCGCCGGGATGCAGGACGTCAGGAAGTCGGGGTCGAAGAACCGCACGCCGCCGACGACCACCAGCGCGGCCAGCGCGAGGCTCGCCGCGATCAGCGCGAACCGGATCGGGTACGCCACGGTCCAAAGCGCGCCGAGCAGCGGCATCATGAGCGCCGCGCGGAACGGATTGCCCTTCGTCGTGCGGTCCATGATCGCGCGGCGGCGGCGCATCCCGACCTCGACGCGCTTCACCACCCGATGCACCGTCGGCAGCGACCAGCGCGCGACGACGAACAGCAGGGCGAGCGCCGCGCCCACGCCGATCGCGTTGCCGCCGGCGCCCTTCGGCAGGCGTTCGACCGGCAGCTCGCCGCGGCTCCATTTCCAGCCCGCCCAGACGAACCCGGCGATGGGCAGGACGTTGAGCATGAGGAAGAGCGCAAGCGTCTTCCCCCGGCCCTCGGGCGCCCTCGCGGCCCGAGGATCCCTGCTCAACGGCGCCATGACGGCGGGTACAGTATCAGCCGTTTCGCCCCGCCGGATCGTCCGCCCGAGGATCGCCGAATGACCGTTCGCCGCACCGCCTCGCTCCTGTTCCTCGCCTTCCTCGCCGCGGCGCCCGCCCGTTCCCAGCAGTCCGACGCCGCCGCCTTCGGCAAAGCCCGCGACGCCTTCAAAGCCGCGGTCCGGAAGCTCAAGTTCGAAGAGCTGGCGCAGCCGATGTTCGTGCCCCCCCGCACGCAGCTCCAGAACGGCGTCAGCGTCGACCGCGACGCGCAGCGGAAGGCGGACGAGGCGGAAGCGGCGTTCGAGGTCGCACTGAAGGCGACCCTCGCCGAGTTCTCCAAGGCGACGTCGGAGCTCGCCGCGTTCGCCGATCCCAAGGCGATGGAGGAGTTCTTCGTCGCCCTCCGCGCGACGGAGGTCCAGGTCGCCAAGGCCCGCGCCCAGGCCGAAACCGTCGGCAAGGAGCTGCGGAAGGCGTGGAAGGTGATCGACGAACAGTCCGCCGAGAACCGCCTGCCGACGGTCAACGCCGCGCAGCTGGCGCAGAACAAGGCGGTGGAGATCGAAACCGAGCTGCTCCGCGTCGACGGGCGGCTGCGCGGCCTGGAGGCCGCCGCGGACATGTGCCGGCAGGGCGCGGCCCGGTCGCTCGACGCGATGCCGCCCGCGCGCCGGGCCCCGGAGGCCCTGAAGGTCGGCGAAGCCGTCCTCAAATCCGGCGACGTCGACGATCGCGTGTCGCTGGTGCGGGTCCTCGCCGCCTCGCGGGCGCCGGAGACGAAGACCGCCCTGGTCGAGGTCCTCGCGCGCGCTCAGGCCGCGGCCGTGCGCACCGCCGCGGCGGACGGCCTGCGCGCGCTCGCCGACCCCTCCGCCGCCCCGGCGCTGGTGAAGGCGCTCTCCGACGAAGCGTGGAACGTGAAGGCCGCCGCCGCGCGCGCTCTCGCGTCGACGCCGTCGCTGGAGCCCGTGCCCGCGCTCATCGACCTCCTCGGCAAGGTCGACGGGCGCGCGCTCGACGAGCTGATCGAGTGCCTCGAAGACCTGACCGGCGTCTCGTTCTTCGAGAACGCGTCCCTCTGGAAGGAGTGGTGGGCCAAGGAAGGCGAGTCGCTCTCGAAGACGCTCGCCGACATGGACGCCTCCGAGCCCGCCGCGCGCATGGCGGCGTATGCGGCCGCCGTCGAGAAGCCGTCCGGGGCCGCGGCGCGGAAGCTCGCGCTGGCGGAAGGGCTCGCGCCCGACCGCGACGCGTCGGCGCCCGTCGCCCTCGGGGCGAAGCCGCCGCCGATCGCCGCGGCCGACGAGGAGGCGATGACGCGCCGCCTCGCCCTCGGGAAGATCGTGTCGACGCGGCCGAAGCCCGTCCGCGACCGCCTCGTCGCCCGACTGCTCGACGAGCCCGCGCAGGCGCTGCGCGCCGGCGGCGAGTGGGCGCGCGAAGCGCGGTACCGCGCCGCGACCGGCGGCATCCGCACGCCCGAGGTGCGCAAGCTCCTCGAGTTCGCCGTGGTGCAGAAGGAGCCGCCGCCCGAGACGCCGGACCACGACCGCCGCGGGCCGCCGCCGAAGAAGAAGGAGCTTCCGCGCGAAGCCCTGGAGGCGCTGCAGGTCGGCGCCGCCGAAGGCCTCGGGTACCAGGGCGACGACGGCGCCGCGGCGTTGATCGGCAAGGTCTTGACCGATCCCGACACGCCGAAGACCGAAGCGGCGAAACTCGCCGCCGTGCGCGGCCTCGAAGCGTTGCGGAGGAAGTCCGCGGTGCGCCCGCTGCTCGCCGCGCTGGGGGACGGCGGCGCCGTCGCCAAGGCTGCGCAGGATGCGCTGACGCGTCTCACCGGCAAGGAGTTCGCCGCCGACGCGGCGAAGTGGCGGGACTGGTGGAAGAACGAAGGCGCCGCGCAGCCGGGGCTGCTCGAGGGCGACCCGCTCCCGGTGGCGAGCGGCGCGCCGGGAACGGAGCCCGGCGCCCGTCGCGGCGGCACGTCGTTCTACGGGATCACCACGCGGTCGAAGCGTTTGCTCTACATCCTCGACGTGTCGGGGAGCATGAACGAGAACGACGCCGCCGGGAAGAAAAAGCGCATCGACGTGGCGAAGGAGGAGCTGGTCAACTCGATCCGCTCCCTGCCCGACGACGCGACCTTCAACATCGTCTTCTACAACCACGAGCATTCGGCCTGGAAGACCAAGCCGGTGAAGGCCGACAAGGCCGGCAAGGCGGAGGCGATCAAGTGGGCCGAGGCGGTGACGGCCGTCGGCGCCACGAACATCTTCGACGCGCTCGAGCTTGGGTTTCAGCTCGCGGGCCGCGGCACGCAGGACAAGCGCTACCAGGTCGTGGTCGACACCGTGTTCTTCATGTCCGACGGCCAGCCGAACCGCGGGCGGCTCGTCGAGCCGGCTCAGATCCTGGCCGAGGTGCTGCGGATGAACTCGGAGCAGAAGCTCAAGATCCACGCCGTCGGCGTCGGCAAGGACCACGCGGTCGACTTCATGAAGAGCCTCGCCGAGCGGACCGGCGGGACCTACGTGGCGCGGTGACCCGCGGGCGCCGCTTCGCGGCCGCCGCGCTGGCGGCCGTCGCGGCGTGCGCGACGACGCCCGACGCGCCTCCCGAGGGGCGCCTCGGCGCCGCCGCCGCGGCCGTCGAAGATCCGATCGCCGCGCTCGGCGAAGGGGTCGAACGCCTCGGCCGGCTCGCGGACGACTCCGCGCGCGCCGCCGCCCGCGGCGACGACGCCGCCCGCGCCGCCGCCGAAGCCGCCGCGGAGAGTGAAGCGCGCGCCCTCGTCGAGCTCCTCGCGCATCCCGCGTTCGACGCCCGGCCGCGCGAGCGCGGCCGACTCCGGGTGGAGCTGCTTTTCGTCGCGCGGCCGCCCGCGCCCGAAGAGCGGGCCGCCGCGCTGCGGCGATGCCGCGAGCTGGCGGCGGCGCTGCGCTGAGCCGCCGTCAGCGCGCGCGGCGCACGAAGACGTCGCGCACGCGGTTGGTGTCGCCGCGGACGAGCCCTTCCGCGTCGGAATCGAACAGGAGGTCCGACCCGGCGAACGCGACGCCGCTCGCACGACCCGCGCCGAGGCCGCCGTGGGCCGGCGTCGCCGCGCGCAGCGAGCCGTCGACGAGGTCGAGCGTCCAGGCGTCGCGGCCGCCTCGCCCCGAGAGCGCGGACGACGCGCAGAAGGCGAGACGGCGACCGTCCGACGTCAGCGCGAGCCGCTCGTGGAGCGCGAGGCGGAGGCCGCGGGCGCCGCGCACCGGGTCGACGTCGGCGTCCGCCTCGGCCGAAGGCGCGGATGCGGCCGCGAACGGCCCGCCGCCGTCGGCGGCGTCGGGATCGAGCACGTAGACCGCGACGCCGTCGCGCGCGCTCGCGAGGCGCACGGGGCCCGGCGCACGGGGCGACGCCTCGAGCGTGCTGCAGGTGGTGAGAAACCACGCCGTCGCGCCGTCGGGGGAGAGCAGGGGGCGGCGGCTTTCGCCGTCGGCGACCGAGCCCGCCGGGCCCGCGCTCGCCTTCCGGCAGGCGCCGCCGTCGAGCCGTCGCACGAAGACGTCGCAGCGGTCGTCGTCGTCGGGCGCGGAAGGGTCGAGGCCCCGCGCGCGACTTTCGAACGCGACCGTCGAACCGTCGGCGGAGACGGCGGCGCGTCGGCTGTCGCCGTCGGGCGCCGCGCCGTCGGGCGCTTCGCTGACGCGCACGCAGCGCCCGAATCCGTCCGCGCCGCGCACGCGGACGACCACGTCGAACCGTCCGCCGCGACCGCCGGGCGCGAGGCGCCGCGCCGCGGTCTCGAAGGCGACGACGCGCCCGTCGGCGGACAGCGCGGGCGCCGCGCTCGGGCCGTCGCCGGCCACGTCGGCGGGTCCCGCGCTCATGAGGACGGTCTCCACGTCGTCGGGCTCGTCGAAGACGCCGTCTTCGTCGGCGTCGCGATCGCGCAGGTAGACGTCGCGCACGCCGTTCCGGTCGTCCACGCAGAGATTCGACGCGTAGGTGACGAACGCCACGAAGCGTCCGTCGGCCGACATCGCGGGTTCGCGCGACGCGCCGTTCGCCTCCGCGCCGTAGGACACGCTCACGCGGATCGCCGCGCCCGAACGCACGTCTTTCACGAAAACGTCGCCGACGCCGTTGCGGTCCCCGGGGACGAGGTCGGTCGCCTCCGAGGCGAACGCGATCCACCTCCCGTCGGCCGACGCCGCGCCGTCTTCGCAGGGGCCGTCCGCCTGGAGACCGGAGAGCGCCGTCGATGCGCGGCGCGTCCGGGGATCGACGTCCTCCCCGAGCACCGCCTCGGCGGTCGCGCGCCCCGCATGCACCAGGCCGTGGCCGAACGTCGGGTCGGGGCCGGGCGCCCCGAGGTCGACCGCGCACCGTCGCAGGATCTCGGCGGTCGCCGTCGCGTCGAGCGTGCGGTCGACGGAAAGGACCAGCGCGGCGGCGGCCGCGGCGAACGGCGCGGCGAACGAGGTCCCGTGCTTGTAGGCGTAGTCGCCGCGTTCGTAGCCGGCGAGCCCGCGCAGGTCGGTGGTGTAGACGCCGATCCCGGGCGCGACGAACGCGACGCCTCGCCCCGCGCAGCTGAACGTCGCGAGGTCGCCCGCGGGCGACAGCGCGCCGACCGCGTGGACGCTGGCGAGCGTGGCGGGGAACCGCGCCGACCCCGCGCCGAAGTTGCCCGCGGCGACGAAGTGGATCATCCCCAGCTCGCGCGCGCGGTCGTACGCCGCGGCCGCGAACGCCGAGGGAACGCTGAGGTACGCGCTGAAGTTCGAGACCCGCGCCCCGCGGGAGCGGCCCCAGAAGAGCCCGCGCGCCGGCGCCGTGGACGCGACGACGTAGCCGTTCCGCGGAAGGCTCCGGTACGCGCGCGCCGACAGAAGCGCGCACCCCGGCGCCGCGCCGCACCCGCCGACGTCGTTGCCCATCAGCGCCGAAAGCACGCCCGCCACCGACGTGCCGTGGGCGTCGGCCGCCGTGGCCGGCCCGCCCCGCCCCTCGCCGTCCGCCGAGCCGGTGAAGTCGGCCGACGCCGCGACGACGAGGTCGGGGTGGTCCGCTTCGACGCCGTTGTCCATGACGAGCACCGGGATCTCGGGATCGCCGACGGTCCGGTCCCAGGCGTCCTCCCAGCCCATGTCGAGCCGTTCCGCGGCGCCCTGCAGCGCCCAGCAACGGGCGTAGTCGGGGTCGTCCGGCACATGCTGCGGCTTGCCGAACGAAACGAGGTCGGGCTCGGCGACGCGCACCTCCGGGCGGGCGGCGAGCGCGGCCGCGGTCTCGAACACGCGGGCGCCGCTCTTCGACGTGGGAACGAGCCGCCAGGCGCCCGGCACGCCGCACCAGTCGCGCGCCCGGAGGGTCCCCGCGCGCTCCTCGGCGAGGATGCGGCCCGCGACCGCGGGGGACACGTCGCGCCCGAAGATCACGACGAGCCCGGGCGCGACCAGCACGTCGCCGCCGTAGGCGTCGCGCCAGCAGGGCGACACGAACGCGACGGCTCTCTCCTGCGCGATCGCGTCGATCCAGCTCTCGAAGTACGCGGGCGTCCGCCGGCCGAGCGGCGTCGGCGCGACCAGCAGGCCGTCGACGCCGAAGGGAGCGACGCCGGCCAGGTCCGCGCCATGACGCCGCAGCGCCGAGCGGACGTCGGCGGGCCGCGCGCCGGGGGCTGGGAGCAGGGCGAACCGGGTCGGGTCGAGCGCGAGGGCGGCGCCGCGCAGCGATTCGAGGCGGCGCTCCGGCCCGCCCTGGGAAAGGGCGGGAGCGAACGCGGCGCAGAGCGCCGCGGCGATGCGAAAGGCTCGACGCAAGGCGGACGACCCCGGGGCCGGGATCCTACAACGGACCCCTGCGCCGGCGGTTCATCCCGCCCGCGGGCGAAGCGGCTATTTCGCCGGCTTCAGCTTGCCGTCGAACCACTCCAGCACGGTCGCGTTCCAGAGCCGGCTGTTCTTCGGCTTCAGGATCCAGTGGCCTTCGTCGGGGAAGTACAGGAAGCGCGACGGCACGCCCTTGCGTTGCAGAGTGCTGAAAAGCTGGAGTCCCTGGGCGACCGGCACGCGGTAATCGAGCTCGCCGTGGATGACGAGCGTCGGCGTGCGGAAGGCGGCCGCGTAGCGGTGCGGCGACCAGCGCTCGTAGTGCTCGGGCTGCTCCCACGGCGGGCCGCCGAACTCCCACTCGGGGAACCAGAGCTCCTCGGTCGAGCCGTACATCGAGACCAGGTCGTACACGCCCGCGTGCGACATCAACGCCTTGAAGCGGTGGTCGTGGCCGAGGATCCAGTTGACGAGGTACCCGCCGTAGCTGCCGCCCGCGGCGCCCATGCGCGACGGGTCGACGTAGCCTTCGGCGACGAGCGCGTCGACGCCGTTGAGCACGTCTTCCATCACGCGTCCGCCCCAGTCGCGGGAGATCTGCTCGACGAAGCGGTGCCCGTAGCCGGTCGATCCGCGCGGGTTGGGGGAGAACACCACGTAGCCCGCCGACGCGAAGATCGCGGGGTTCCAGCGCGTCGACCAGCCGTCCATCCACGCGCCCTGCGGGCCTCCGTGAATGAGCAGGAGCAGCGGCCAGCGTTTCGCGTCGTCGAAGTCCGGCGGGAACGTCACGAAGCCGTGCACCTTCTCCTGCCCGGCCCCGGTCCAGACGCGGCTCTCGCGCGTCGGCCAGGCGCGGCCTTCGAGAAGCTCCTTCTGATGGAAGGTGAGGCGCGTGAACCCGGCGCCGTCGAAGCGGTACAGCTCGGGCGGGCGCGTCAACGTCGCATGCAGCGCCACGAACGTGCGGCCGTCCGGCCCGAGCGAGGCGGAGTACGCGTTCGGCCCGCTGAAGATCTTCGACGCCGCGAACGCGCCGAGTTCGGTCTCCCACCAGGCGTGCGATCCCTCCTCCTGCGTCGAGACGAAGAGGCCGTCGCTCTCGGGCTTCCACAGCATCTCGTCGACGCCGTCGTTCAGCGCGCCCGCGACGCGGCGGATCGCTCCGGTCTCGACGTTCAGCAGCATGAGCCGGTAGAGGTCGCTCTCGTAGCCGTCGCGCGCCTGCGAGCGGAACGCGACCCAGCGGCCGTCGGGCGAGACGGAGGGGGAGCCGTCCCAGCCGAGGTTGTGCGGCGTGAGGTTGCGCGGCGTCCCGCCTTCGGCCGACACCACGCAGAGGTCGGCGTTGGTCGACCAGGCTTCGACCTCCGCCGCGGGGCCGCGCGTGAAGTAGACCGACTTGCCGTCGCGGCTCCAGGCGTAGTCGGGCGGGCCGCCGAGGTTGAACGGCGGCGCGTGGCGCGCTTCGTCGGTGAGCTGCCGCACGGCGCCCGACGCGACGTCGACGGTGAAGAGCTGCGAGCGCTTGCCGTCGGAGAAGCTCGACCAGTGGCGGAAGAGAAGGCCGTCGAAGATCTGCGCCTTCACGCCGGAGTCTTCGATCTCCTTCGCCTTCGCGCGCTGGGCGTCGTCGTCCTTCAGGCCCGGGCGCACTTCGGAGGTGAAGAGGATCCTGGCGCCGTCGGGCGACCACGCCGGGCCGGACGCGCCGGTCGACAGCTTCGTCACCTGCCGCGCCCCGCCGCCGTCGGCGTTCATCACGAAGATCTGCGGGCCGTCGGCCGCGCGGGCGACGTAGGCGATCTTCGAGCCGTCCGGGGACCACCGCCCTTCGTTCGCCGGGCCCTCCGTGAGCCGCTTCGCCGCGCCGCCTTCGACCGGAACGGTCCACAGCCGCGTGACGACCTTGTTCTCCGCGAGCGACGGCTCGCCGACGGCGTAGAGCACGACCTTGCCGTCCGGGGAGATCTGCGGGTCGGAGAGGCGCGGGGCGGTGATGACGTCTTCCGCCGTGAGGCGCGGCTTCGTCGCCTCTTGCGCGGCGGCCGCCGCGGCGAGGGACGCGAACAGGACGAACGTGCGGACGCGGGCGATCTCCATCGGGACTCCTCCGTCGGGCCGTCGAGGCGGCGATGATAGCCTCGCCCGCGCGGTCCGCTCCGCGCGCCGGAACTCCACGCCATGGCTGCACGGACCAAGGGCGCCGCCGCACGCGGCGACGACGCGAACGACCGCAAGGCCGGCCGCCGCGCGGCGGACGTGCGACCCAAGCGCGCGGACAAGCCGCGCCGCCCCGCGCGCGCGACGGGCTACCTGCACGGCTACAGCGCCGAGGAGCGCGATCGCCTGCGCCGGCAGGCGCGCGTCCTCGAGCCGATGGTGCACGACCGGCTTCCGTTCGGTCGCCGGCGTCGCCTCGTCGAGATCGGTTCCGGCGTCGGCGCGCAGACCGAGATCCTGCTCCGGCACTTTCCCGAGCTGCACGTCGTCTGCGTCGAGCGCGACGGCGGCCAGCTCGCCGAGGCGAAGCGATTCCTCGCGACGGTGCCGTGGGCGAAGGGCCGCTACGAAACCGCGCAGCAGGACGCGTCGCGGCTGTCGTTCGAGCGGGAGTCGTTCGACTCTGCGTTCCTGTGCTGGATCCTCGAGCACGTCGCCGATCCGGCGCGCGTCCTTTCCGAAGCGCGCCGCGTTCTGACGCCGGGCGCGCCGATCGTGGTCAACGAGGTGCTCAACGCCACGTTCTTCATCGATCCCTACAGCCCGCGGACGCTCCAGTACTGGATGGCGTTCAACGACCGGCAGATCGAGCTCGGCGGAGACCCGTTCATCGGCGCGAAGCTCGGGAATCTCCTTCAGGCGGTCGGCTTCCGCGACATCGTCACGCTGGTGAAGACGTTCCACTTCGACAACCGCACGCCGGGCGAGCGCGCCGAGTTCCTCGCCTACTGGACCGATCTCCTGCTCTCCGGCGCGCCGGAGCTGCTCGCGGCGCGGAAGGTCTCGGCGGAGACGGTCGACGGCATGAAGCGCGAACTCGACCGCGTCGCGCGCGAGCCGTCGTCGGTGTTCTTCTACAGCTTCATCCAGGCGCAGGCGACGGCCTGACGCGCTCCCGCGCGTTCGGAGCGCGCGGACGACGATCAGCGGCCCGCGGGTTCCTCGACGTCGGCGTCGAGCTCCCGGAAGAAGGCGAGCAGACCGGCCGCGCGTTTGGACGGCGCGCCGTCGATGCGCCGGAATTCGTACGTCGCCACGTCGCCGTCCAGCTCGTCCGCGTCGCGGATCTTGTCCGCTTCGACGAAGCCGGACTTCTCGACGAGGCGGTCCCAGGTCCCCTGCGGGTCGGATTCGGTCACGACGAAGCGGAACGCGACCAGCGCGCCTTCGGCGTCGAGCTCGAAGCGCGCCTCGACGCGCCGCGGTAAAGGGATGCCGCGCGCGGCCGAATCCGCGACGGAAAGGTCCCGCAACCGGGCCGCCGCGATCGCGCCTTCCGCGACCACGCCGCCGCCCTCGCGCGGTCCCGTGCGCCAGGCGGCGGCGGCGACGTCGGCGGAGAGCGCGGCGGCGTCGGTCAGGCGTTTGAGCGCGCGGGAGAGACGCCGCGCCTCGATCTCCTCGTTCGCAAGTCGCGTCGTCTGGAGCAGCAGACGCCGCCCGTCGTCGAAGACCGCGATCGCGGGCGCGGCCCCGCGAGACGCGTACAGCCGTTCGCCGGCGTCGGTGCGCAGGATCTCGACGCGGCCGGCGAAAGGCTTCTTCCGAGGTTCGACGTGTTCGACGTAGACCGGCGGCTTCTCCTCCGGAGAGGACGCGGTCACCGATCCGAGGAACCGGTACGGGCGCGCGAAGGCGCCGCGCACCGCGTCGGAGAGGCGCGCCGCGACGTCGTCGGGCGCCGCGGGTCGCGAAGCGGGCGCCTGCGCCGTCATTGCGGACGCCGCCGTCAGTAGCCACACGCCGCACCGGACCACGCGCGCCATGCCGTTCTCCCTTCGGGCCGGAGCCTACCGGAAGCCGCGGTCGGGTAGGACGCGGCCGGTTCCGGAGCCGCCCGGAGCCCGCGGCGCTAAAACCCTCGACCGTGGAGTTCGCCGCGCCCGATCGCTTCGCTCTCGGCTGGATCGCGGGCGCCTTGCTGCTCCTCGCGGCCGTGTTCGGGCGGCGGCGGCGCGGACCGATCTGGACGGGCGCCTCCGTGACGCTCCGCGCGGCGTCGATCGGTTTGTTTCTGGTCGGCGCCGCCGCGCCGTTCGTGCGACGTCCCGAGGCGCCGCGCCCCCGCGTCGACGTCGTCCTCGACGTCTCCCGCAGCGTGCCGATCGAGGCGCGCGTCGAAGCCCTCCGTCGCGCGGCGGAGTGGGCCGCGGCGGGCGCCGCCGACGTGCGCGTGCTGGCGTTCGACGATCGCACGCGGGAGCTCGTCCGCTTTCCCGCGGGCGCTCCCGCGCCGCGATTCGCCGGGGCGTCGGAGGGAGGCGGCTTCGCCTCGGACCCTCATGCCGCGCTCGCCGCCGCGGCGCTCGACGCCGCGCCCGGGGGCGCGCGGCTCGTGTTGTGGACCGACGGCCGCACGCCGCCGCCTGACGCCGCCTTCGCGCCCGCTCCGGAGAGGCGCCCGCTCGTGCTGCCGCTCGCGGCGAACGTCCCGCGCGGCGTCCGCGCCGAGCGCCTCGTCGCCGAGCCGCCGGCCGCCGACGGCGAAGTGGTCGCCGTCTTCGAAGGGATCGCCGACCGCCCGCTGAAAGGCGTCGTGCGGGCGACGGTCGACGGTCAGGACGCGGTGTCGCTCCCGTTCGAGGCCGCGCCGGGGCGCTTCACCGTGCGCCTGCCCTTCGGCAGACGGCCCGGCGGGCGGCTCGTCCTCGGTGCGCGGGCGGAGGTCGCAGACGGCGTCGACCTCGAGCCTCTGGACGACGCGGCAGGCGTCGTGGTGCGCACGCCGACGCCGCCGTCGATCCTGATCGCGTCGCCCGACGCCCGGCCGCTCGTCGCGTCGGCGCTCCGCGCGCAGGGGTTGGAGCCGACGGTCGTCGCGGCCGACGCGCTGATCGCCGATCCGGCGGTCGCCGACCGCGCGGGCGTGCTCGTGCTCGACCGCGTCGCCGTCGCCGATCTGTCGCGGCCCGCCGTCACCGCGCGTCTCGACGCCTTTCTGCGGCGCGGCGGCGGCGTCCTCTTTCTGCCGCGCGATCCGGAAACCGCGCGCGACGAGCTGACGCCGGCCCCGGAGCGCCGGTTCGTCGACCTCTTGCCGCTGTTCGGCGCGCCCGAGCCGCCGCCGGCGCCTGAGAAGCCGCCC
>DASPNK010000432.1:0-2922 GCA_035626575.1 Planctomycetota bacterium
GCGCCGAACCCGAGCCCGTCGCGACGGTGCAAGGCGGCGGCCGCCGCGGCGCCGCCGGCGAGCCCGGCCTGCGCCACGCAACCGCGGAGCGCGAGGAACCGCGGCCGGTCGGCGGGGGGGGCGGCGCTCACGATCAGCGCCTGCAGGCCGGACTTTCGGAGGGTCTCGAGGAGCACCGCGACGAACAGCGTCGCCGCGGCGCCCGCGAAGGCGAGCGCGAACGGCTGCGCGAGGGCGAGGATCGGGACCGCGAACGCGGCCGAGCCGAGCGCGGCGCACGCCGCGGGGCCGAGCCTCCGCAGGAGGAGCGCGCCCAGCGGCATGGCGATCAACGGCGCGACGCCGGCCCACAGGAAGACGAGCCCGCGTTCCGACGGCGAGAAGCCCGCGTCTTCGTAGAGCCGCACGCCGAGGCGGCTCACCGGCGCGCCGAGGGCGGCGCTCATCGTCAGCACGGCGACGAGGCTCCACGCCGGAGAGCGCCCGCGGATCAGCGTCAGGAGCGGCGTGCGCGCCTCGGGGGCCGCCTTCGGCTCCGCGGGCGCCACGGGGGCGAGCCGAAGCGCGAACGCGAGCGCGCCGAGCAGCGCGCCGACGGCCGCGACGCCGACGAACGCCGCCGCGACCGATTTCCGTTCCGCCGCCAGCGCGCCGAGCGGGACGCCGCCGACGAGCGCGGTCATGTACCCCGCGGTGAGGGCGGCGATGCGGCGCGCGCGGGTCGCCGCGTCGTCCGCCTCCGCGGCGAACGCCAGCGTCGCGACCGAAAGGACGCCCGAGGCCGCCCCGGACGCCGCGCGCGCGACGGCGGCGACCTCGGCGCCGCCGAAGGCGAACGCGGCGGCGGCGAGCGCGTGGACGCCGAGGGCGGGGCCGACCAGGCGCCGCGCCGCGCGGCGGTACGCCAGGGCGACCGCGAACGGCAGGATCGCGGCGCCGACCGCGTACGCCGGAACGAGGCGATCCGCAGCCGCGGCGCCGCCCAGGCGCGCGCCGAGCTCCGGCAGGAGCGGGGCGACCATCTGCGAATCGGCCGCCTGCAGGAAGGAGACCAGGAAGAGGAAGATCGCGACGCCGTCGGCGACGCCGCGTCGGGCGGTCGTCACCGTCCCGACCCTCCTCCGCGGGCGCGGCGGAACGTCTCCCAAGCGTCGTTCAATCGCCGGGCGGCCGCGAGGCGTCGCTCCGGATCTTTCGCGCCGTCGTCGGCGGCGAGGTCGAACGCTTCGAGCGCCGCGGCGCGGGCCGGTTCCCACGACGCGGGCACGGAGAGTCGAAGCATGTCCGCCCGCCACGCGGCTTCGTCGCGGGCGGCCTGCTCGGGATCGTCGGCGACGGCGTCCCCGTAGATGCGTTCGTGCAGGTCCGTGAGCAGCGACCGGAACGGGCCGTCGGCGCGCGCCTCCCGGAATCGATCCGGAGCCTTCCACGCCGCGACGGCGACGGCGACGACGAACGCGCCCGCGAGGATCGCGGTCGCGGCGTCGAGGCCTCGAGTCCACCCGTCGCCACGCAACCGCACGCCGCCGCGACGGCGGATCAGCAGGCCGGCGCCGGCGCCCGCGAGCGCGCCGCCCGCGTGACCGAGGAAGCTGATCCCCGGGATCGCGCCGATGGCCAGGTTGATGACGAGCATCGCCTGGATGCGGCTCCGGTAGTCGGCGAGGACGCCGTCCGGCGTCCCCATCCAGAGGATCCAGAGCGCCGCGGCGGCGCCGCAAGCGACTCCGCTGGCGCCGACCACGTGTTTCGGTTCTCCGGTCGCGGCCGTCCAGGCGAGGGCGGCGCCGCTCCCGCCGAACGCCGACGCGGCGAAGACGAACGCCACGTCGCGCGAGCTGTAGATCCGCTCGATCGTCCCGCCGAGCTGCAGCAGCGCCGACGCGTTCCACAGGATGTGGAGCAGCCCCAGATGAAGCAGCGCGGCCGTCGCCATGCGCTCCCATTCGCCCGCGAACACGGCTTCGGTGTCCAGGCTGCCGGCGGCGTCCAGGGCGCGATCCGACGGGCCCAGCGCGCCGAGGCCGCCGTGGTCGCCCATCCCGCCGCCGAGCAGGACGAGCACGTAGACGATCCACAGCGCCGCGACGAAACCCGTGGTGACCGGCCTGTCGTTGAGGGGCATGGGCGCGCGGAGTTTCACGGCGGGTCGACCGGAGGACAAGCGCCGCGTTGACGACGCCGCCCGCGCGCCTTATCAAAGCCGCGCGGTCGGGGATCCGGTTGAAGTACTGCGTCTTGGGCAGCGGGAGTCGCGGCAACTGCGTGCTCGTGAGCACCGGCCGCGTCCGCGTCGTCGTCGACTGCGGTTTCCACCTGAAGGAGACGCGCGAGCGGCTCGGCCGCGCGGGCGTCGAGGTCGAGCGCCTCGACGCGGTGCTGCTGACGCACGAGCACCACGACCACGTGCAGGGCGCGGGTCCGGTGTCGAACGGCTTCAAGGCGCCGGTCTTCGCGACCGCCGGCACGCAGGCCGCGGCGGCGCGCGCGTTGAAGAGCGTCGGCCGCTGCGAGCCGATGGCCGCGGGCGCGAGCTTCGTCCTCGGCGACCTCGAGATCGAGCCGGTGGGCAAGCCGCACGACGCCGCCGAACCGACGTCCTTCCTGTTCCACCACGGCGGTCTCACGCTCGGCGTGTTCACCGATCTCGGGTCGGTGGACGCCGCGGTGGGCGCGGCCATCTCCCGGTGCGACGCGTTGTGCCTCGAGGCCAATCATGACCCGGCGCGGCTTCGCGCGGGGCCGTACCCGCCGAGGCTCAAAGCGCGCATCGCCTCCGAGCGCGGGCACCTTTCGAACGAGCAGAGCGCGCGCGCCGTGGCGCGCTGGGCGACGCCGCGGCTGAAGCGCCTCGTGGTCTGCCATCTCTCCGAGACCAACAACACCGCCGACGACGTGAAACGCGCCTTCCTCGAGCACATG
>DASPNK010000433.1:0-3092 GCA_035626575.1 Planctomycetota bacterium
CAGCGGCGCCTCGCCCGCTTCGGCGCGGCGTCGGCCGAATTGCTCGTCGAGACCGGCCTCGGCTTCGAAGCCGCGGGCATGTACGAGTCGGCGAACGACGTGTACGCGCTTCTGCTGCGTCGCTTCCCGATGCGCACCGTCGTCGGACCGGACGGCGCGTCGGCGCCGTCCGAGTCGTTCGTCGCCGCGCGCCGGGCCGCCGGGCCTTTCCAGGCCGCGTTCGCCGAACGGCCCGCGTCGGCGTCGCTCGGCGCGCAGACGGCGTGGTCGGAACAGGGCGGCGACGAGGGCGTGCGCCTCGTGACGCCGGCCGGGCGGCGCCCGCCGTCCGCGGACGCCGCGATCCTCGTGCTCGCCGAGGACGAGCTTCGCGCCCTCGCGCTCGACGACGGGCGTCGCCTCTGGCGTCGCGCGGCGTCCGCGCTTCCGACGTCGCCGCGTTGGCGCGACGGCATGCTGGTCGGCGTGTTCGGCGAGGAGCTCGCGGCGCTCGACGCGGGGTCGGGCGCCGAACGCTGGCGCCGCCCCCTGGAAGGCGCCCGCGCGATCGCCCTCGAAGCCGCCCACGGCAAGGCGTACCTCGTCGTCCACGTCCCGGCCGGACGCGGCCTGGTCCTCCGCGCCTACGACCTCGCCTCCGGCGACCTGCTGCGGGAGCAGCGGCTGATCGCGGGGCCGGGCGGCGACGCGGTCGCGGGCGAGGCGTCTCTGTCCGCGGGCCCGCTCCACCTCATGGTCCGGCATCCCGGGGACCGGTGCTCGGTGCTGGACGGCTTCACGGGCGCCGAGGTGATGCCGCCGTCGACGCTCCGCGCCACGCCGTTTCTGCCCGTGCTCACGCCCGACGGGCTGATCGTCACGGCCGCCGCGGCGTCCTCGCAGAAGAACCGCGAACTGAAGCTCTCCGCACGGCGCCCGGGGGAGACGCAGGAGCTGTGGACGTGGCGGGCGGAGCGGGTCGTTTCGGTGAACGCTCACGCGGCGCCCGCGCCCGGCGTTCTCCTGCTGACGCTCGACCGCGAGGCGGCGCCCGATCGGCGCGAGCGGGAGATCGCCCTGATCGACCTCGCGCGCGGCGCGTCGCTGCTGTCGAAGCGCCTGGCTCCCGGCGAGTTCATCCAGGGGGCGAAGCTCGTCGACGGCCGGCTGCTGCTGAACATGCGCAAGTCCAGCGGATCGCTGTTCGTGCGCGCCTTCGACGTCGACAAAGACGAGCTGCGCTGGGAGTCCGTGGCCAGCGCCGGCCGTAATCCGAGGCTGACCACCTTCCCGGCGGGCGCGTACGTGGTCACGCGGTTCTCCGCGGAGCCGCTCGGCGGGTCGGCCCGCGGCCCGGCGCACCGTCAGGACGTGGTGCGCCTCCTCGACGTCCGGACCGGGAAGGTGGTCGACGAGTTCCCGATCGAGGCCTCCTCCGGCGTCTTCGACGGCGCCGATACGGAGGTCAGAGAAGGCCGGCTCGTCCTCGAAACCGCGTCGGGCGTGGAGGTTCGACGGTAAAGTCGGCGCCGGCTCCGGGAAGCGGCGCCGGCGCGGGGGCGGCCCGTCCGTACTTCTGAAAGACGAACATGACCAAGACCGCCTTGTGGACGTCGATGGGATTGGGCCTCGCGCTCGCGGGAACGCTCGCCGTGTCGACGCCGCGCGGCGCGACCGCGCCCGACTCCGCGGCGCCCGCGTCCGTCGCGTCGGAGGTCGACCTGCCGTCG
The DNA here is from genome assembly GCA_035626575.1 of Planctomycetota bacterium. Taxonomy (GTDB): domain Bacteria; phylum Planctomycetota; family CAIWVZ01; genus DASPNK01. The sequence continues at coordinate 1,710 of DASPNK010000433.1, forward strand.
CTCGACGCCGCCCGCGAGGCGGCGTTCGACGCGGTCGTAGCGGAGCTGGGCGTCCCTGCGCCGAAGCTCGCCGTCGCGGGCGACGTGATCGTCGAAGCGACGGCGGGCGGAGCCGCGGCGACCGCGCCGGCGGCCCCGCCTTACGGGCAGGACGAAGCGGTCAAGAACGCCGTGGACCGCGCGCTCAAGTGGCTCGCCCGCGAGCAGGCGCCCAACGGCGCCTGGATCGAAGACCTCGGCTACAAGTTCAACGACCGCTACAACGTCACGGCCGCCGCGAAACCGCACGTCGGCGTGACCGCGCTGGCGTTGATGGCCTTCCTCTCCGGCGGCCATCTCCCGGGCCGCGGCCCCTACGGCGACGTCGTCGAGCGCGGCACCGACTTCATCCTTTCCTGCGTCGACGCCCAGGACGGCTACATCTCGCACGAGGGGTCGCGCATGTATTCGCATGCGTTCGCGACCCTCTTCCTCGCCGAGGTGCTCGGGCAGACGCACCGCGCCGACGTGAAGCAGAAACTTCAGCTCGCGGTCAATCTGACCGCCGCTTCGCAGAACGAGCACGGGTCGTGGCGCTACGAGCCCCACTCGCCCGAGTCGGACATGTCGATCACCGTGTGCCAGGTGATGGCGCTGCGCGCCGCGCGCAACGTCGGCATCCGGGTGAACAAGAAGGTCATCGACAACGCCTACGACTACGTGGTGCGGTCGGCGCAGCGGACCGGCCCCGAGCGAGGCGGGTTCAGCTACCAGGAGAAGGAGCGCACGCGCACCTCGTTCTCGCTCACCGCCGCGGGGGTCGCGACGCTGCACAGCACGGGCATCTACGACCACGAGCTGATCAAGGCCGGTATCCGGTATCTGAAGGCGAACCTCAGGGACATCTACAAAGAGCACTTCGGCCACTACTTCTACTGGTACGGGCACTACTACGCGTCGCAGGTGTTCTTCACCGCGTCGGACCAGAACCAGGACCTCTGGAACTTCTACTGGCCCGAGGTGCGCAGCCAGCTCCTGCCGTCGCAGGCGGAGTCCGGCTGCTGGCGGAACACCTGCGGCCCGGGAGACGCGTTCTCCACGGCGGTGGCCGCCATCATCCTGCAGATCAACTCGCAGTACCTGCCGATCTTCCAGCGCTGACCACGCGCGCGCCGGAAGGCGCCCCGCGGACGGCGCGGCGGACCGACGAAGGGCCGCCGCCCGGCGTCCGTATACTCGCCGGCCGATCTCCGTTCCGGACGCCGCATGACCCTCGATCGACTTCTTCAGAAGCTCCACGCGCTCGGCAGGAAGCGGCGGCTGGCCCTCGGCGCGGCGGGCGCCGCGGCCACCGCGCTGGCTCTCGCGGCGGCCGCGGGCGCGACGTTCGTCCTCGACGCCTGG
>DASPNK010000434.1:0-2474 GCA_035626575.1 Planctomycetota bacterium
CGGCGCGTCGAACGTCCCCGGCGCGGGCGGCCCGCCGGGCGCCGCCCCGGCCGTCGGCGCAAACGTTCCGCCAGCCGCCGTTCCGTCGCCGGCGCCGCCCGCCGCGGCCGCGCCGACGCTTCCGGCGACGAAGACCGAGCCTCCGAAGCCGACGGGCGACGCGCCCGCCGGGCTTTGAGCCGAGGGCCGATCATGGACTTCAAATCGACGATGTTCTATGCGCTCGCCGCCGTCACCCTCGGCTCCGGCCTGATGGTGGCGGTCGCGCGCGACATCGTGCGCGTCGCCTTCTGGCTTCTCGCGGCGCTGTCGGGGGTCGCCGGCCTCTACGTCACGTTGGGCGCCGACTTCGTCGGCTTCACCCAGGTGCTCGTCTACATCGGCGGCATCCTCGTCCTGATCCTGTTCGGGATCATGATGACCAACAAAGACCCGATCCTGCTCCGGCGGTCGGAGTCGTCGCGGGGAATCGTCGCCGGCGGGTTCGTCGTCGCCGCGGTCGTCGGGTGGGCGCTGGTGCGCGTCGTGCGCGGCGCCGCCTGGCGACAGGCGCCGGCCGACGTCCCCGAGCCGACCACGTCGCGGCTCGGCGAAGAGCTGCTCACCACGTTCGTCCTTCCGTTCGAAGTGGTGTCGGTGCTGCTGCTGGTCGTGCTGGTCGGCGCGGCATACGTCGCGCGCCGCCGCGCGGAGGAGACGTGATGCAGCCGATCGGACTCCACCACTACCTCGTCGTCGCCGCGATCCTCTTCGCGCTCGGCCTGGCGGTGGTGCTCACGCGCCGCAACGCCATCGCGGTGCTCTGCGGGCTCGAGCTCATCCTCAACGCGGCGGGCCTGAACTTCGTCGCGTTCAACCGCTTCGCCGCGCCCGAGCGCGTCGACGGCCAGATCTTCACGATCTTCATCATGATCCTCGCCGCCGCCGAGGCGGCGACGGCGCTGGCGATCGTGCTGAACATCTATCACGCGCTGAACACGGTCCGCGTCGACGAGGTCGACGCCCTGAAGGAATAGGCGGCAGCGCCGGTCCCCACCCATGCCGAAGCCGATCTTTCTCGCGCTCCTGATCACCGCGCTGCCCCTGGCGGCGTTCGCGATCGAGCTGCTCCATGCGCTGATCGTCCGGCGCATGCCGAAATGGAACCACCTCCTCAGCACGGCCGCGATGTTCGGCGCTCTGGGGTGCAGCCTCTACCTGCTGTTCACCGAGGTGCTCGGCCGCCCCCACGGCGTCGAGCAGGCGTACCAGCAGTCGTGGGCGTGGATCTCGATCATCGGGACATCGCCGGTCCGCATCGACTTCGACGTGATGGTCGACAACCTCACGATCGTGATGCTGGTCGTGGTGACGCTGGTGTCGTCGCTCGTCCATCTCTACGCGTCCAGCTACATGGAAGGGGAGAAGCGCTACAGCCGATTCTTCTCCTACCTGTCGCTGTTCACGTTCTCGATGCTCGGGCTGTGCATCACCAGCAACATCCTGCTTCTCTTCATCTTCTGGGAGCTGGTGGGGCTCTGCTCGTACTTCCTCATCGGCTTCTACATCGAGAAGAAGTCGGCGGGCGACGCGTCGAAGAAGGCGTTCGTGGTGAACCGCGTCGGCGACGCGTGCTTCATGGCGGCGATCTGCATCGTCTTCGCCGTCCTCTCCACGTCGTGGAACGGCGAGAACGTCCTCAACTTCACGCGCATCTACGAGTCGATCGGGCTTCTGGGTCAGGGGACCGGCCCGTGGGTCGGCCGGGAGTCGCTGCTCTCGATCGTCGGCGTCCTCTTCTTCATGGGCTGCGTCACCAAGTCGGCGCAGTTCCCGCTGCACATCTGGCTTCCCGACGCCATGGAAGGCCCGACGCCGGTGTCGGCCCTCATCCACGCCGCCACGATGGTCGCGGCCGGCGTCTACATGATCGTGCGCATGTTCCCGCTGCTGGTCGGGCAGGGCTACCTGTCGGGCGACTGGTTCCACAGCGACGCCCTGACCGTCGTCGCGCTGGTCGGCGGATTCACGTCGATCTTCGCGGGGTCGATCGCGCTGGTGCAGAAGGACCTGAAGAAGGGCCTCGCGTATTCGACCTGCTCGCAACTCGGCTACATGGCGATGGCGGTCGGCGTCGGCTCGACGACCGGCGGCATGTTCCACCTCTTCACCCACGCCTTCTTCAAGGCGTGCATGTTCCTCGGGGCGGGTTCGGTGATCCACGCGGTCCACAGCCAGCTCATGGGCGACATGGGCGGCCTGCGCCGGAAGATGCCGATCACCTTCTGGACGTTCTTCATCTCGACCCTCGCCATCGCGGGCGTGCCGCTGACGTCGGGCTTCCTCTCCAAGGAGATGGTGCTGACCTCGGCGCTGGCCTACTCGAAGCTGCACCACGGATCGCTGCTGCACTCCCTGCCGTTCTGGATGGCGGCGACGACGGCGGGCCTCACCGCCTTCTACATGTTCCGCATCGTCTTCCTGACGTTCTTCGG
>DASPNK010000435.1:0-2114 GCA_035626575.1 Planctomycetota bacterium
GCAGGCGCTTCACGTTCCAGGCGTGGAAGTGCTCGTGGGCGATCACGCCCTCGTGATGGTCGGGATCGCCCGCGAGTTGCGCGGGGCTGATGCCGATCGTCGTGGAGGTGAGGTGCTCGAGCCCTCCGCCCGAACCCGCGAAGAGGAACGAGTAGTGGTCGTACGGCAGGCCGCCCATCAGCTCCGCGCCCGCGACGACGCAGCGGCGCACGCAGTCGACGAAGCGGTCGACGTCGAACGACGGCTTTCGCCCGCCGAGGTCGGCGACGACGCGATGCGGCACGCCGTCGACTTCGAAGCGCCGCTCCTCGAGCACGCCCATCAGCACCGGGCAGTCGAGCAGCCAGTCGACGTCTTTCGCCGTGAACGTGAACGGGTCGAAGGTCGGCGTGAGGCCGCACGCGACCGTCCAGCCTTCCGGGACCTCGAAGCGCACGTGGGCGGGGACGTCCTTGCGGTCGCGCCAGTAGAGGTAGTTGCGCGGTCCGTCGAGCAGCGCCGAAGTCTTGTCGAAGAAGCTCCGGTTGTCCTTGCGGCGGTCGAACTTGTCGAAGGTCCACGTCACGCGGAGGAGCGACGCGCCCTTCGACGCGACGCGCCACGTGAGGTCGCCGTCCCGTACGACGGCGCGCGCGGCGCCGGTCTCGTCGACGGCGGCGACGTCGCGGATCCCGTCGTGAGCCTTCATCAACCGGTAGGAGCCCGGCGCCCACGCCGCGACCGACAAGGCGACCTCGTCGACGTCGGGTCGGCGGATGTCGAGCCGGTAGCGGAAGGCGGGCTCGCCGGCCTTGACCGTGACCACGTACGACAGGTGCGGCGGGTGCTGGGCGAAAACGCCGCAGGCGATCCACGCCGCGGCGACGAGGACGTATCGAACGTGCACGCGGTTCTCCGTCGGGTCGAGGATCCTACCCGCCGGCGGTACGATCCGCCTCGACATGGCGCTCCGTCTCGTCCTCACCTTCTGCGTCGCTTCCGCGTTCGCCGCCTCCGCCCAGCAGGCGCCCGAGTCCCGCCCCGCGTCGCGCCCCGTCTGCGGCTCGCTGGAGGTCGACCGCGGCGTGCGCGTGCTGCGACTCTCGGGGACGCCCCGCGAGCAGGGCTACGCGCACGGCTACCTCCTCGCCGAGGAGATCCCGGCGTTCTTCGACCGGATCGTCGTGGAGCTCAGGCTCGGGCCCGTCAAGCTGATGACGCCGAAACGCTACGAAGAGACGGCCCTGTCCTTCGTGACGCGGCGCGGCGCGTTCTCCGCCGACGAGGAGGAGGAGCTGGCCGGGATGCTGGAAGGGATGGAGGCCCGGCTGGGCGCGCCGGCCCGTTCGGCCGCCCTCGGCCGGCCTATCACGCTCGACGACCTCAAGGCCGGCAACTCCTTCGGCGACTGGATCCCCATCAGCTGCTCGAGCCTCTCGACGTGGGGGCGCTTCACCGCCGACGGCGGCACGGCGACGGTGCGCAACTTCGACTATCCGCCCCATCCCGAGCTCGCCGCGCGCGCGCTCCTCATCGCCCGCACGCCGGCCGATCCGGCGAAGAAGGCGTGGGCGACGGTCGGGTACCCGGCCTTCATCGGCGTCCTCTCCGGCATGAGCGAAGCGGGCGTCGGGCTGTTCGTGCACGACGTCAACGGCCGCGCGCGCCCGGAAGGCGGCCGGCTCGTCCCCCGCCTGCTCGCGTTGCGCCGCACGCTGGAGGCGCTCGACGGGAAGGACGCGCCGGCCGCCGCTCTCGCCGCGCTGCGGTCGATGGACACGTACGTCGGCAACAACGTCCACGTGACGTCGCCCTGGGACGGCGCGCACGCGCCCGCCGGCGTCGTCGAATACGACGGCGACGAAAGCCGGGGCGAGGGCGCCGACCTGCGCGGGCCCGAAGGCGACGCGGTCTGCTGCACCAATCACTTCCGCCTCCGCGCGACGCCGACCCGCTGCGGACGCTACGCGCGGATGCGCGCGGAGCTGGAGGCCCTCGCGTCGCAGGGGCGCAAACTCGATGCGGCGGCGGGCCGCGCCGTCGCCCGCGCGGCGGCGCAGAACAACCCGTTCTCGCGCACGCTGCATACGGTGATCTTCTTCCCCGGCGCGCGGCGGTTCGAAGTGATGTTCTCG
>DASPNK010000436.1:0-14599 GCA_035626575.1 Planctomycetota bacterium
GGGGTCCTCGCTCCGCAGCATCTTCAACGCGCGGACCCGGAGCGCGTCGTCGTCCGGCGAAGCGGCGGGCGCGTCGCGACGCTCTTCGGCGTAGACCAGCGCGAGCATCGCGTATGCGGCCGCCCGGGGCGCGCCGTCGCGCGCGATCGAAGCGAGGCGCGCGAGGCCGGCGTCCCCGGCGCGGGCGCCGAGGCTCTTCGCCGCCTCGAAAGCGACTTCGGTCTCGGGGTCGCTGAGGGCGAGGAAAAACTCCTCGCGTTCCTGCGCGCCGGGAATGCGGCCGAAGAGCGTCAGCGCCAGCGCGCGGACCGCGGGCCGGGTGCTGCGCGCCAGCTCGGCGACGTTTTCGGCGAACGCCGGGTCGAGGGTCGGCGGAAGCGCGGCGAGGGCGGCGTCGCGGACGCGCGCCGACGTGTGCGAGAGGAACGGGAGGATTTCCGCCGGCCCGCGCTCGGGGTCGACCTTGCCGAGCGCCTGCATCAGCTCGGGAAGGCTCTGCCGGTTGGTCGGTTCGCGGATCGCCCGCACGAGCGCGGGAATCGCGTTCCGGGCGCGCATCTCTCCGAGCGCCGACGCGGCGGCCGACTGCACCCGCCAGTCGTTGTGCTGTAGCGCGTCGACGAGGCGCGGCTCCGCCTTCGCGCCGAGGCCCGCGACGGCGATCGCCGCGTCGCGCGCCGAGCGCGCGGGCCACTTCGAAAACTGGGCGAAGAGGTCGTCGACGGGGTCGTACGCCGGCGCCTCCTGGGGAGGTTCGTCGCCCGCGACCGCCGGTCGCGAAGCCGGCGCGGGAGCGGGGGCGGGGGCGGGCGGCGCGTCGGGCGGCGGCGAGAACACCGGCTTGGGGGCCGTCCGCTTCGGTCCGGGAGTCGGAACGCCCGGCCCGCGCGCCGGGTCATCCTGGGGCGCCGCGAAGGCGACGCTCGACAGCGCGGCCAGGAACGCGGCGACGACGCGACGAGGCATCGCAAGCTCCGTAGCGCGTCCGCGGGGCCGCCGGAGGGAGGCCGGCCCGAGGAACACGGCCCCCCGTCATACGGGGGACCGCACGCCCGGTCAACCGCGCGGGGTCAGGGGTAGATGCGGTACATCATGCGCGGGAACGGAATGCACTCGCGCACGTGCTCGCGCCCGCAGATCCAGTTGACCGTGCGCTCGAGGCCCAGCCCGAACCCGGCGTGGGGGCACGTGCCGTAGCGGCGGAGGTCGAGGTACCACTCGAACGCCTCCTGAGGCAGCTTGTGGAGGCGGATCTGCTCGAGGAGGAAGTCGAGGTCGTCGGCGCGCTGTCCGCCGCCCACCACCTCGCCGTACCCGTCGGGCGCGATCATGTCGACGCCCAGCGCCAGCGCGGGGTTGCCCGGGTCGCGCTTCATGTAGAAGGCTTTGATCTCGTGCGGCCAGCGGTGGATCATCACCGGCCGGCCGAAGTGCTCGCCGAGCACGGCTTCGTCGGGCGCGCCGAAGTCGTCGCCGACCTTGAACGAGGTCGTCCCGTTCTTGAGGAGGATGTCGGCGGCCTCGTGATAGGTGACGCGCGGGAAGCCGCCGCGGATCACGTCGTCGATCCGGGCGAGGTCGCGTTCGAGCGTCGCCAGCTCCGTGGCGCAGCGCTCGCGGACGTCGCGGAACAGCCGCACGATCAGCGCTTCGGCGCAGTCCATCACGTCGTCGAGGGTGCCGTAGGCGATCTCCGGCTCCACCATCCAGAACTCGGTGAGGTGCTTGCGCGTCTTCGACTTCTCCGCGCGGAACACCGGGCCGAAGCAGTACACCTTGCCCAGCGCCATCGCCGCCGCCTCCATGTAGAGCTGGCCGCTCTGCGTGAGGAAGGCTTTGTCGTCCTCGAAGTACTTGACCTCGAACAGCGTGGTGGTGCCTTCGCACGCCGCCGGGGTGAAGACCGGCGCGTCCACGAGGACGAATCCGGCTTCGTCGAAGAACTGCCGGATGCTCATCTCGACGCGGTTGCGGATGCGCATCACCGCGTGCTGCTTCTTCGAGCGCAGCCAGAGATGGCGGTTCTGCAGAAGGAAGTCCGGCCCGTGCTCCTGGAGCGCGATCGGATAGTCCTTCACGTCCTGGATGGGGACGGCGCCGGTCAGTTCCAGCTCGTACCCGCCGGGCGCGCGCGGCTCGGCCTTGCAGCGCCCGGTCACCTCCAGAGACGACTCCTGCCCGAGTTTGCCGAGGCGCTCGAAGAGCGCGTCGTCGACGACGCCCTTCAGCAGCACGCACTGGCAGATGCCGGTCCCGTCGCGCACCTGGAGGAAGTGGATCTTGCCTTTCGAGCGGCAGTTGTAGAGCCAGCCCTTCAGGGTGACCTCTTCGCCGACGTGACGGTCGAGCCGTTCGATGGTGACGTGGGGCATCGTGGATCCTGCGGGGCGTCGGACGGCGCGCGGGCCGACCGTCAGGGGAACATGCGAAGGCGCTTGCGCGCGAGCTCAGCGGCGGCGGGCCCTTCGCCCGACGCGGACGCCGATGCCGCCGCCTGCCGCGAGGCGTCGGCGGCGACGTGCGCCGCGGCGCGCGCCTCCTCGACCGGAACCCGGAGCTCGTGCGTCGCCCCGCGCAGCTCCGCGAGCGCCGACGCCAGCAGGTCGAGCCGTTCGGCGGTCGCGCGCGCCTCGCGCGCATGCGCCGCTCTCAGCTCGGCGAGCTCGCTCCGGCAGACGGCGACGCCGTCGCGGGCGTCTTCGGCCGCGGCGAGCGCCTGCCGAGCCGCATCGGACGACGCGGCGTCGCCGCGCGAGGCGGCCGTTTCGAGCATCCGCGTCGCGCGGTCGAGCCGCTCCCGCAGCGCCTCGCCCTGTCGCTCGACGAGCCGGAGCTTGAGGAAAAGAAACACGTACGCCGCGAGGGTGACGACGAGCAGCGTCGTGGAAAACGCGGTGATGGTCGGCATGCGCGGGCTCCGGGCCGCAGGTTAGCAGCGGGGGCCGACGCTCCTCGCCGGCGGCCGGAGCGCGCCGCCGCGCGCGTCAGATGAACACCGGCCAGTGGCGCGCGAAGAACGCGAAGGCGACGGCCTGACCGACGACGGCGAGCGCGCCGAGCGCGACCCCCGCACGCCCGGCGGGGAGCGTCAGCGCGGCGCCGAGGTAAAGCGGGAACGTCGCGGCGAGGTAGCGCGGCAGCGAGATGACGTCGTCCGCGAGCAGCGGAAAGGCGACGGAGACGAGCGCCCAGGCGAGCGGCGCGCGCCACGCCGCATGGCGTCGGGCGGCGACGCCGAGCTTCACCAGCAGCCCCGCGGCGAACAGCAGCGCCGCCGCCTGGATCACGTCCCGCGCGAACGCCGTCGGCGTCTTGCCGGTGCCCTGGAACAGCCGGAGCAATCCGTCGAGCGTCGGGAACTCGTCGTGCCCGAACTGCGCCTGCGCGAGGAAGTAGGCGTCGAAGCGCCCGGTCTCGTGTTTCATCAGCGCGCACGCGGCGGCGAATCCGGCCGGAACCAGCGCCATCTTGAACACGTCGCGCGCGACCTGCGCGCGGTCGGAGCGGCGCTCGAGGGCGGCGAAGAACAGCGGCACGACCAGGAACAGGCCGACGGGACGGGTGAACGCCGCGAGGCCGCCCAGGACGCACGCGGTGGCGAAGCGGCGCCGATGCGCGCGCCAAAGGCACGCCGTCGAAAGGAGGAGGAAAAGGCTCTCGGACAGCGCCGCGGAGAAAAAGAACGACGTCGGCGCGACGCAGGCCCAGAGGGCGGCCCGGTCCCCGACGGCGGGATCCGAGGCGAGCGCGGCGCCGAAGCGCCTGAGGAGGAGCAGCGCGGCGAAGAACGCGACGTTGGAGACGAGCAGCGCCGCGAGCACGCCCAGCCACGGTCGCTCGACGGGAAGCGCGAAGCCGTCGGCGAAGCGACGGAAGACCCCGCGCGCGTCCTCGGGCGCCGCCGTCGCGGTCGCGACGCCGGCATTGAGCGCGCACGCCGTCCAGCGGACGAGAAGCGCGTAGCCGGGCAGGAATCCGGCTCGGATCGGGACTTCGCCGGGCGGCACGGACTCTTCCGGGCGGTATCCGAACGCGGCGACGGCGAAGTAGAACTGCGCGTCCCAGCGCACGAACGCGTCGAGCCAGGGCTTCGAAGGGTCGAGGATGAAGTTCCGCCCCCAGGCGCCCTTCAGGGGGGCGCCGGCGGCGTCCCTCCTCCAGCCGACCTCTTTGGTCGTCACGCCCGTGGGGTCGTCGGGCGCGGGAAGGTCGAAGCGCTCGCAGTCGGGCGGCCACGGCGCCGCCGCCGCGCACCACAGGACGAGGCGCGTGACGACGAAGACGGCGAGAAGGCGACCCATGCGGCGGCGGATGATACGCCCGCGTCGCGAAGCGGCCGTCGGCCCGAACGCCGGCGGCGTCTACTTCGGAGCGGCGGGCGGCGCCTCAGGCGGCGCGGCGGAGGGGACCACGCCGAGCGCGGCGGTCGTCCACCCCACGAACCGTTCCAGAAGCGGCGGCGCGATCGTCTCGCGACGCCACGGCTTGCCCGGCTCCGCCGGCGCAGGCGGCGAGGGGCGGAGGAAGTGGTCCACGCCGGGCATGACGCAGGCGACGACGCGCGGGTCGGCGCCGAAGTGGGACGCCACGACGGCGAAGTTCCTCTCCGGCGGGACGAGCAGGTCGCCCTCGAACCAGGCGACGAAGAGCGGGCACTTCACGGCGGGCAGCGTGGTCGCCCGCGCGTCGTGCTTCAGGTAGAAGCGCGACCACGGCGAGACGACGAAGGGCCGGACTTCCGCCGGCAGGAACGACAGCTTGGCCGCCGCCTTCGCGTCGTCGGGCTCCTCCGTCACGTCTTCGCGATCCGGGCGACCGCGGCGCGCCCGAGGAACGCCGCGAACGGGTTGGCGCCCGCGCCGCCGAGCGCGGCGTCGAGCACCGACGTGCAATGCGCCGGGCCGCCGAGCATCGGCGGCGCGAAGGCGACGGCGGCCGCCGCCGCAGGATCGGCGCCGGCGGCGAGGAGCGCGAGGAGCCCGCCCTCGCTGTGTCCGACGTAGGCGACGCGCGCCGGGTCGACGTCCGGGCGCGCGCGCAGCCAATGCGCCGCGGCGACGCCGTCGGCGGCCAACGTCGCGGGCGACGCGCCGACCCAGTCGCCGGTCGAACCGCCGAAACCGCGCTTGTCGAAGCGGAACGAAGCCACGCCCGCGAGCGCCAGCGCGTGCGACAGCGCATAGAACGGCCGCGCGTCGCCGACGCGCTCGTCGCGGTCGTAGGCGCCGAAACCGTGGAGGAACACCACCGCGGGGAACGGCCCGCGTCCGTTCGGCCGCGCGAACGTCCCGGCGAGACGCACGCCCGGCGCGCCGCCGGGCACGACCGCGTCTTCCGTCGGATACGGCAACGGCGGCTTCGGCTCGTGGACGAGGTCGACTCTCAGCGCGAGCGTGCGGACGAACGTGAGAGGTACGCGCTGCGCGCCCGACGCCCATTCGCCTGCGAGGCGCGGCGCCCCGCCGTCCTCCAACGCGCCGTCGAACCGCCCGCCCAGGCCGAGATCGAGCCGCACCTTCCGACCCTCGATCGCGACCTTCGCCGGCGACGGCGCCGCCGCGGGGTTCCCAAGCCGGACCTTCGCGACGGTCCCGCGCCCCGCGCGCTCGAACGTGATCAACACGTAGAGCCACGTCCCCCCGTCGAGCGTGGCGACGCCTTCCCAATCGCCGACGAACGGCGCCGCCCCCTGCCCCGCGAGCGTCGCGGCGAGAACGGTGACGACGACGAGCAGCTTCGTCATGGCCCCGGCGATCGTACGGGGGGGGTCGGCTGAGAGCGGCACCGGCTTGCGGGAGTGAGTTATCGACGTCGCCGAGCCATGCGCTGCAAGATCAGGTCCGCATCAACAGAGGAAACACCCAGCAAAATGCGACGGGCAGAAGCGTCACGACGCTGACGCCCGCGACGGCCATGTCGACGACTTCCTCCTTAGGGCGGCGGTCCGCGAGACGGAACGCGATCCAGACGACCACCGTGACCACGCTCACCGTCCCCGCGAGGAGAACAGTGAGGAACCAAAGACCAGCTGCGACCCCCCAGAGTGAATTCAGCGGGTCGAAATCGATCCGAAAGACGGTGCCGAAGACCGCCAGCCCGCCGGCGATGAACACATGCACGCCGTGAAGCCACCGCGTCCATGTCGCGTGCGGAGCACAACGGCGCCATCGCACGACGGCGGCCGCAACGGCGACGGCGCCTAAGTAGGGTGCCATAGAGGCAAGCACTTCCATCAACGAAGGTCCTTCTCGACGACCGCAGCGATCCTACCGGCGGCCGCCGCGCCCAGGACCGCGGAGGCCCGCGCACGGCGCGCAGCGCCGCGACGGCCCCGCAGCGTCGTTCGGTCCGCCGCCGACGACGAGCCCGCTTGCCCCGGTGGAGATCCACGGCCCGTTCCTCGCTCCGCTCATGTCGCCGCCGGTTAAAACCGACGCATGCTGCGCCTCGTCGTTCCGACGGTGATCTGCGGCCTGGCCGCCGCCGCGGCGACCGGCCTTTCCGGCTTCCGCGTCGCGGCGCCGGCGGCGGAGCTCCCGCCGCAGGACGAGCGCGCCGCTTCGAAGCCCGCGCAGGACCCGGACGATCCGGCGAAGCTGCCGGGATGGGCCGCGTACGTGAAGCACTGCGCGCCGTGCCACGGCGAGAGCGGGCGCGGCGACGGCGTGGCGGCCCGGTTCCTCGATCCGCCGCCGCGCGACTTCGACCGCGGGCGCTTCCGCTTCACGTCTACAGAGAACGACGCGCCTTCGGGCAAGGATCTGTTCGAGGTCATCGGCGCCGGTCTTCCCGGCACCGCCATGCTGCCCTTCGCCCACCTCGGCGAAGACGAAGTGTGGGCGGTCGCCGACGTAGTGCTGGCGTTCCGCGCCCGCGGCCTCCGGCGCCGCCTCGCGGCCGCGGGCGTCGAAGGCGACGCGCTCGCCGCCGCCGTACGCGCGCGGACGCGGGCCGTGCCCGCCGACGATCCGGCGGACGAGCCGCCCCAGACGGCGGAAAGCGCGGCGCAGGGCCTCGTGCTGTTCCGCGCGCATTGCGCGAAGTGTCACGGCGCCGACCTGCGCGGCGCGGACGCGCCGCCGATGGTCGCGGAAGAGGGCCACGCGACGCCGGCGCCCGACCTCGCGGCGGGCGATTTCAAGCAGACGCCGCTCAAGCGGAATCTCTTCGACCGCATCCGCCTCGGGCTCCCCGGCGCGCCGATGCCGGCGATTCCGCGCGCTCAGCTCGACGACGAGAGCGTCTGGCGGATCGTTCATTACCTGCTGGCCCGATGCCCGACCGAAGGGCGCGCGCTCGTCGATCCGGTTCCGCGCGATCTCGCGTCGGTCGCGCTGGAGGGTCCGCTCCCGACCTCGCCCGACGACCCGCGTTTCGCCGCGGCGCCGGAGACGTGGGTCCCGCTGGCGCCGATGCGGCGCGGCGAGCGGACGACGCCGGGACTCTTCGTGCGCGTCCTGCACGCGCCCGAGACGCTGGCCTTGCGCATCACGACGCCCGACGCGACCGAGAACCCGTCGTCGGCGCGCCCCGACGGCCCGCCCGACGGCGTCGCGGTGCGCGTGACGGCGACGCCGAAACCTCCCGTGCTCCCTTACCCGGGGCAGATGCCCGCGATCGACCGCGCGGTGTTCTTCGCCGGACCGATGCCCGACCGGCGCGACCCGCTCTTCGACGCCGTCCCGCGGTTCGAGAACCCCGACGGCGTGTGTCGCATGCCGCTCTCGGCCGAGCGCGCGGGCGCGGCGGTCTATCGCGGCGGCGCCTGGCACGTGGCGCTCACGGTGCGCCTCGAGCATGCGACGGACCCCGCCCGGCGCCCCGTCCGGCTGTCCTTCGCGACGTTCGACGGCGCCCTGCGGCGCGGACCGATGCCGACCGCGTTCTCCCACTGGAACGACCTCGCGCCGCGGAAGCCCGCGCCCAAGTGACGTCGGGCATGCGGTCAACGACGCCCGGCGGAGAATCCTCTCCGCGGGCGGCCGTCTCCCGGCTCGCCGCCTAGCGCCGACGCCTCGCCCGACGTTTCAAAGAGTCATGCCTCCCCTCGCCTTCCGGCCTTTTTTCGCCGTGCTCGTCGGCCTCTGGTTCGGGCTGCACGCCTACGCCGCGTGGCGGCTGGTGCGGCCGTCGCGCCTCCGAGGTCTTGCGCGCAAGGCGGCCTACGCGCTCGTCGCCGTGGCCGCCGCGGCCGGGCCGGGCGGGTTCTTCGTGATGCGCTCCGGGCTGTCGTCGACCTGGGCGGGGCCGATCGCGGCGGCGGCGTTCACCTGCGTCGGTTTGTCGACCGTCACGCTGATGCTGCTCGTCGCACGGGAGGCGCCGCGATGGACGCTCCGGCTCGCCGAGCGCCTCGCCGCGCCGTTCCGCCGGCGCCGCGCGGCGAACGCGACGGCGCCCGCCGACGGCGCGCCGCGCGATCCGTCGCGCCGCCTCTTCCTGCGTCGCGCGGGCGACGCGGGCGTCATGGCTTCGTCGGGCCTCGTGTTCGGCGCGGGCATGCACGAAGCGCGCGAGACGCCCGCGCTGAACGAAGTCGTGGTCCGCACGCCCGACCTTCCTTCCGCGCTCGACGGATTCCGCATCGTCCAGCTGAGCGACGTCCATCTCGGGCCGACGCACGGCGCCGACTTCATGGCGCGCTGCGTCGAGCGCGCGAACGCCGCGCGCCCCGACGTGATCGCCGTGACCGGCGACCTCGTCGACGGATTCGTCGACGATCTCGCGCCCGCCGCGGCCCCGCTGGCCGAACTGCGCGCGCGGCACGGAGCGTGGTTCGTCACCGGCAACCACGAGTACTACTGGGACGGCGACGGCTGGTGCCGCGAGATGGAGCGCCTCGGCCTCGGGGTCCTCCGCAACGCCCACCGGACGCTCGAGCACGACGGCGCGCGGCTCGTCCTCGCGGGCGTCGAAGACTTCGCCGTGCGGCGCCAGGATCCGCGGAAGCGCTGCGATCCCGAGGCCGCGTTCGCCGGCGCGCCCGCGGACGCCTACCGCGTCCTCCTTGCGCACCAGCCGAAGGGCGTCGAGCAGGCGATCCGCGCGGGCGCACATCTGCAGGTCTCCGGCCACACCCACGGCGGGCAGTTCTTCCCCGTCACGCTGCTGATCCCGATGTTCGAGAAGTACGTCGCGGGGCTCTATCGGGTCCGCGATCCCGAAAGCGGCCGCGAGGGAGACCTCTTCGTCAGCCGCGGGACCGGCTCGTGGGGCCCGCCGCTGCGGCTCGGCGCGCCCGCCGAGATCTCGGTGATCGTGTTGCGGCGCGGGTGACGTCCGCGGCGGCGCGACGACGCCGTAACGAGCGCCGCGAAACGTCGTCTTTCGGTTGCGAAACGCCGCCGTCCCCGGCGCGCAGCGCGACCGTCCTCGATCGGCGCCGGTTTTTCCGCGGCCGCCGGTACAGTCGCCGCGTCGGCGGCGGATCGGCCGTCGGAGAGCCATGCCTCGCCACCGTCTGTTCGCGGTCCTCTCGCTGCTTCTCGTCCGGTCCGGGCTCGCGCAAGGCTGCGGACCGGAGCTGCTCTCCGGCAGCGAAGGTTGCGGGACCGACGGGACGGTCGTCGCTCAGATCGTCTACGACGACGGAACGGGGCCGTCGCTGATCGCGGGAGGCGGGTTCGCGCACGCCGGAGAACACCCGGCGGCGAACGTGGCCCGCTTCGACGGCGTCCGCTGGCATCCGATGGGCGCGGGGCTGAACGGCCCGGTGCGCGCCTTCGCCGTCTTCGACGACGGGGGCGGGCCGGCCCTCTACGCCGGCGGCGACTTCACGGCGAGCGGCGGCGCGGCGCGTCTCCGGATCGCGCGGTGGAGCCCGGCGACGCAGACGTGGAACGACGTCGGCGGCGGGTTCGGCGGCGTCGACTGCCGGCTGCGCGCGCTCGAGGTACACGACTTCGGCGGCGGGCCGCGGCTGGTCGCCGGAGGCACCTTCACGACGGCGGGCGGCGCGCTCGCCGCTTCCGTCGCCCAATGGGACGGCGCCGCATGGGCGCCCGTCGGCGCCGGGATCGCCGGCGACGTGTACGACCTTCATACGTGGCAGGGACCTGGCGCGGCGCCGCCGCAGCTGATCGCCTCGGGCACGTATCCGGCGCCGCTCAACGGCGTCGTGCGCTGGGCCGGGACGACCTGGGCGACGCTCGGCCTGGGGCTGACCACGCCGACGGGCGCCGGGCGCGGCCACGTGCTCGCGACTTACGACGACGGGTCGGGCGCGCGGCTGTTCGTCGGCGGCGTGTTCCAGACGGCGACCGACGCCTTCGGCGCGGCGACGCTCTGCCGCAACGTCGCCGGCTGGGACGGCGCGGCGTGGACGCCGCTGCCCGGCGCGTTCGCGGGCGTGGTCGGGCCCGGCGCGGCGCCGCCCGGAACCATCGGCGTCGCCTCGCCCGCGGTGCGCGCGCTCGCGGTGTTCGACTCCGGAGCGGGCGACGAGCTGTGGGTGGGCGGCGACTTCGGCGGCGCGGGCGGCGCGCCGGACACCGTGAACCTCGCACGGTTCGGCCCGAGCGGCTGGACGTCGGCGGGAAGCGCGCAGGGTCAGGTGCATGCGCTGCTCGCGGCGGATCTCGGCGCAGGCCCGCGTCTCTATGCCGCGGGGGATTTCCCGAGGGTCGCCCAGGAGCCGGTGCGGCGGGTCGCGGCCTGGAACGGCGCGGCGTGGTCGCGGCTCGGAACGGGGCTTCCGCAGCGCGTGAACGTGCTGAAGCGCCTCGACCTCGGCGGCGGGCCGCAGCTCTACGCCGCGACCTTCCCGAACGGCGGTCTCGAGCGCGCCGGCGTCTACCGGAAAGACGCCGGCGGCTGGACGCGGCTCGGACAGAGCTTCGACTCCTTCGTCACCGACCTCGCGACTTACGACTCCGGGTCGGGGCCGGAGCTGTACGTCGCCGGCCAGTTCCAGCTCGCCGACGGCGCGCCGATCACTTCGGTCGCGCGCTGGAACGGCGTCGCCTGGCAAGCCACGACCAACGGGCCGCAGTTCGTCCGCGCGCTCCACGTGTTCGACGACGGCGCCGGGCCGCGCCTCTACGCTCTCGGGGCCTTCGCCTCGGCGGGCGGCCTCCGATCCCTCGGGAAGTTCGACGGAACCGGGTGGACGCCCGTCGGCGGCTCCGTCACGCCGTCGAGCGGCAACGTCGCGGACGCCTTCGATTTCGCCGTCTTCGATGCCGGGTCGGGCCCGTGGCTCTGGGCGGTCGGGCACTTCATGACGGTCGGCCCGAACCCGTCGTGGGGGATCGGCGCCTGGACGGGGACGAGCTGGATTCCGGTCGGGTCGGCGACCAGCGCGAACCCCAACATGCAGGGCGCGAGCTGCGTCGTCTACGACCCGCGCGACGGGGGCGGCGAGCGCCTGTACGTCGCCGGGTACTTCATGACGTTCCCCGGGATCGCGTCCGCCCCCGTCGCCTCGACCGACGGCGCGACGTGGCGGAGCGAAGGCCACCCGGGGCTGTTCGCGACGCAGCTCGTCGCGCATGACGACGGCGCGGGGCGCGCGCTCTACGCGTCGGCGGGCGGGCTCAACGTCCCCTGCGTGCGGAAGCTCTACGGCGGCGCCTGGTCGACGGTCGCGTCCACGATCGCGATGCAGCCGCCGACGGCGGGATCGATCGCGGTCGAGTGCCTGGAGAGCGACCCCGCGGGCCCGACGTTGTGGATCGGGGGCGGCGCGACCGTGCTCGACGGCGTCACGTCGCCGTTCCTGCGCCGCTACGAGCGTTCCGCGCCGTTCGACCTCGCGCTGACGCAGCCCTTCGGCTCGCTCTCGTTCGGCGTCGACGTCGGTTGCGGGCCCGCCGGCGCGCCGCTGCTGACGGCGTTGAGCTTCGACGCCGCCAACGCGACGGCGCCCGGCGCGGGTCCGTGGCTCGGGCTGCATCTCGCGACCGCCGATCTGATCGGCCAGATCGCGAGCGGCGCGCCGCCGTTCATCGGCGTGCTCGACGCGTCGGGCGCCTCGACGTTCGCCTACGCGCCTCTCCCGCCGTGGCTCGCGGGTTGGACGGTCTACGGGATCGCCGTCGCGTTCGGCGCGACGCTCCTGCCCGTCGCCGACAGCGGCGTGGCGGCGCTCACGCTGCAATGAGCGACGGCGTAAGGCGTCGGCGGCGGCGTCACGGGCGCTTGACGCCGCGCCCCGCGCCGCGACGGCCGCTTTTCGCGACATCGCGCACCGCGGTCCGACGTTCGCATCGTCCGCCGTTTCCTCGTTCCCGACGCGCATGTCGTCGTCGTCCCGTGAGGTCGTCATGAAAACAGCCGTCGCCTCGTGGTGCTGGATCCTGCTCGCCGCCCCCGTCGCCGCTCAATCTCCCTGCACGTTCGCGCCGGCGCCGGCGTCGTTCGGCGCCGGCCTCGACGGCGCGGGCGTGGTCACCGTGAACTGCGCGGTCGTTTTCGACGACGGGACCGGCCCGTCCTGGATCGTCGGCGGCAAGTTCGACCGTGCGGGCGACGTCGCCGCGCTCAACGTCGCGCGCTACGACGGGCTGCGCTGGCACGCGATGGGCGCCGGACTCAACCAGCGCGTCCGCGCGCTCTGCGTCTACGACGACGGGAACGGCCCGCGCCTCTACGCGGGCGGCGAGTTCTTCCAGAGCGGCGGCGCGCCGCGCGCGCGTCTCGCGCGATGGGACGCGACCGCCCAGGTCTGGGAGGACGTCGGCGGCGGCGTCGACGGGCCGTGGGTCACGACAATGACGGTCCACGACTTCGGCGCCGGGCCGCGGCTCCTGGTCGGCGGCTTCTTCTTCAATGCGGGAGCTCCCGCGGTCGCGGCGCCGTCGCTGGCGGCGTGGGACGGCGCGTCGTGGTCGGACGTCGGCGGCGGTCCGGGCGGCGACCTCTTCGCGCTCCGCGCGTGGATCCCTCCGGGCGCGACGGCGCCGGAGCTGGTCGCAGCGGGAACGTGGCCCGCGGTCAACGGCGTGATGCGGTACGACGGCGCGTCGTGGTCGCAGCTCGGCGGCGGGCTCACGCTCTCGACCGGTCCCGGCCGCGGGCGCGCGCTCGAGGTCTTCGACGACGGCGCGGGCCCGCGCCTGTACGTCGGCGGCACGTTCACCTGGGCGAACAACGGAGGCGCGCAGGTCGTCGCGCGCAACGTCGCCGCATGGGACGGATCGACGTGGCACGCGCTCGCCGGGTCGTTCGCCGGCGTCGTCGGCCCCGGCACGTCGCCGCCGGGGACGGTCTCCTTCACTTACCCGGCGGTGCACGCGCTCCGCGTCTTCGGCGGAAAGCTGTTCGTCGGCGGCGAGTTCGGCGCCGCGGGCGGCGTCGCCGGCACGCGGAACCTCGCCGTCTGGGACGCCGCGGGCTGGGGCGCCTTCGGCGACGGATCGGCGGCCCCGATCACCGGAATGAACGACGGCGACGCGGGCGCCGGGCCGCGGCTCGTGCTGGTCGGCGACACGCGGCGCGTCGGCGGCGAGGCCGTGTTGCGCGTCGCGCAGTTCGACGGCTCGCTCGTCGCTCGCCTCGGCAGCGGCCCGACCCAACGCGTGCGGGTCGTCCGACGGCTCGATCTCGGCGCCGGGCCGGAGACCTACGTCGCGACCGGCGCCGACCTGGTCGGCGCGACTCCGACCGGTCAACCCGGCGCGGTGTACCGACGCGACGGCGCGGCGTGGACGCGGCTCGGCGGCGGGTTCGACGGCGACGTGCGCGACCTCGCCGTGTACGACTCGGGCTTCGGCCCGGAGCTTTACGCGTCCGGCGGGTTCGCGACGGTCGCCGGCGTCGCGGCGCCCGGCGTCGCGCGGTGGGACGGTTCGGCGTGGGTCGCCACGGCGAACGCGCCGCTCGACGTCGACGGGCTCGGCGTGTTCGACGACGGCGCCGGAGCGAAGCTCCATGCGCTCGGCACGTTCGGCGCCGTGCGCTCGCTCGGCGTCTTCGACGGCGCGGCGTGGACCGCCGTCGGCGGCGCCGTCACGATCGCGTCGCCGTCGGGAGTCGCGCGCATCCATGCGTTCACCACGTTCGACGAAGGCGCCGGCCTGCGCCTCTACGCGGGCGGTCGCTTCTCGGTCGTCGGCGGCGTGGTCTCGGGCGTCGTCGCCGCGTGGGACGGCGCCGCGTGGCATTCCGTGACCGGCGTCATGGCGGGCGGAACCGAGTTCGCCGTTCACGCGCTGTGCGTCCACGCCGCGCCGGACGGCCGCGGGCCGCGCCTCTATGCGGGCGGGCGCGCCTTGGAGGCGCTGCCCTCCGCGACCTTCGCGGGCCCGGCGACGGTGGTCGAACGCGACGGAGCGCTATGGCGGAACGCGATGGCCGGCGGCGGCACGGTGTTCTCGCTCGCGTCGTTCGACGACGGCGCGGGCGCGGCGCTTTACGCGGTGAGCGACGTCCGGCTCGAGAAGCGCTATCTCGGTCGAAACACCGTGATCGCTTACGTCGCGGACCCCGAAGGCGGCCTCACGCCGACCTGGCCGCTCCGCACGTCGCTCGCGGTCGCCGACGACCTCCCGACGCCCGAACTGGTCGTGGCGGGCGGATTCCTCGGACTTCTCGGGACCGCGTCGCCGGGAGCGCTCGTGATGCGCCGGCCGGCGCCCTTCGGGCTCGCGCTGACGCAGCC
>DASPNK010000437.1:0-3702 GCA_035626575.1 Planctomycetota bacterium
CCGCGGGCCGTCCACCTCAGGGCTTCTTGTCGCCCGGCGCGGCGGCGGCCGCCGCCTTGCGCGCGGCGGCGCGCTCAGCGGCCTCCGCCGCCTGCGCCGACTTCTTCGCCTCTTCGCGGGCCTTGACCTTCTTGAAGCCGCTGAGCAGCGACATCACGAAGAGGACGACCCACACCAGCGTGGCGAGAAGGGCGAGGTAGTACCCCGGGCCGCGCTCGAGGTAGACGCGCTTCAGCGCGGCCTGCTCCGCTTCGCTCCCGCCGAACACGCCGCCGATCTCCGCGAGCAGCGCGCCGACGTGGTTGTAGAAGCGCGTGAACCACAACTCGGCGAAGACGCCGACGCCGCCGAGGAGGATCGCCGGCAGCTTGAAGCTGCGCGTGAAGATCCCGCGCACGCAGGCGATCGCCATTCCGAAGCCGAGGAGGACGACGATGCAGCGCATCAGGCCCATCGGCTCCGCGGGGTCGTACGCCTCGAACGCCTGCATGCCGCCGACGACGGTCTCCTTGCCGGGTCCCCACGGCAGGAATCCCGCCATGACGTAGGCGATGCCGACCCAGAGGAACGCCCAGACCTGCGGGTAGGCCTCGCCGGGGAAGACCACGTACACGGGCGTCAGCGGACCTTGCTGCGGCGGGACGGCGCCCCCCGGAAGCTTCGAATCGGACATAGGCGGCTTTCTCCTGGCGCGCGGAAGTCAACGTCCCGCGACGAGTTCCTTGAGCCTTCGGTCTCGGTCGTAATCTACGAGCGGCTGCAGCAGATCGTCCAGATCGCCGTCCAGAACGCCCTGAAGGTCGAACAGGTTCAGGTTGATGCGGTGATCGGTCACCCGGCTTTGGGGGAAGTTGTAGGTGCGGATCCGCTCCGAACGGTCGCCCGAGCCCACCTGTTCCTTCCGCTCGGCGGCGCGCGCGCGGTCCTGCTCTTCGCGGGCCCGGTCGTACAGACGGGCGCGCAGGATCGCCAGCGCCCGCGCCTTGTTCTTGTGCTGCGAGCGTTCGTCCTGACAGGCGACGACCAGCCCCGACGGGAGGTGCGTCAGGCGGATCGCCGAGGACGTCTTGTTGACGTGCTGCCCGCCCGCTCCGGACGCCCGGAAGGCGTCGATGCGCAGGTCCGACTCCTTCACCTCGACTTCGACTTCGCCGACCTCGGGCAGCACGGCGACCGTCGCCGCCGAGGTGTGGATGCGCCCCTGCTGCTCGGTGTCCGGCACGCGCTGGACGCGGTGGCCGCCGCTTTCGAACCGCAGTCGGTCGTAGACGCCGTCCCCCGCCACGCGGATGACGGCCTCCTTCAGGCCGCCGAGGTCGGTCGCGCTCTCCGAAAGCAGCTCGGTCGTCCAGCCGCGGCGCTCCGCGTAGCGGACGTACATGCGCAGAAGGTCGGCCGCCCACAGCGCCGCTTCGTCGCCTCCCGTGCCGGCGCGCACCTCGAGGATGACGTCGCGATCTCCGTCGTCGGCGCCTTTGAGGAACACGTCCACGACGTCGCGCTCCTGCTCGGCGAGGCGGCCGCGCAACGCCGCAAGCTCGGCGGCGTACAGCTCGGCCATGGCCGGGTCGCGCTCGGCGGCGGCGGCGGCCTCCGTGTCTCCGAGGGCGACGCGCGTGCGACGCCACGCCTCGTAGGGGGCGACGCGCTTCGCCAGCTCGGCGCGCTCGCGGAGGACGGGTTGCAGCGCCGCCGGGTTCTGCGCCGTCGCCGGATCGGCGAGGCGCCGGTCGAGGTCGGCGAGCCGCGCCGACATCTCCTTGAGCCGCGGCTCGAGCCGGACGACGACGGAGGGCTCCATCGGGGAAGGGGCGGCGCGTCAGGCGACCGGGCGCGCGCGCCGCGCGGTCCGCGCCGTCAGGCCTTCGCGGCGGGCGCGCCGGACTTCGGCGCGTAGCGCTTCATGAACTTCTCCACGCGGCCGGCCGTGTCGACGAAGCGCTGCTTGCCCGTGTAGAACGGGTGGCAGTTCGAGCAGATCTCGACCGAGATCTCGGGCTTGGTGGAGTGCGTCGTGAAGGTGTTCCCGCAGCCGCAGGACACTTTGCACGTCACGTACCTGGGGTGGATGCCGTCTTTCATGGGGCGCTTTCCGGCGGCGTCGATCAGCCCGGCCGCTTGGGGTCGGGCGCGCACGCCGCCGATCTTCGGAAGGCGGCGAGGGTAGCAACCGGCCCCGAGGCCCCCAACGCCCGCGCGCGGCCGCCGCGGTCTAACGCGGGCGGCGACGCGTGCGGATCGACAACGACGAGACGGGCGCCCGCGCGGGCGCGGCGGGCGAACGCGCCGAGGCGCCGCCCCCCGCCGCCGCCTCCAGGTCCCGGAGCAGCGCGGCGGGCGTCTGGTAACGGTCGCGGGGATTCTTGGCGAGCATCTTCAGCACGATGCGCTCGACGGCGGGCGCCAGCTCCGGCCGGCGGTGGCGCGGAGGCGTCGGCGGCTCGTTGAGATGCTTCACCATGATCACGGCGGGGTTCGGACCGTCGAACGGCGGCACGCCGGTGAGCAGGTGGTAGAAGGTCGCGCCGAGGGAGTAGATGTCGCTGCGGATGTCGACGACCGCGTCGCCGCGCGCCTGTTCCGGCGAGATGTAGTTCGGCGTGCCGACGGTCGCTCCGTCGGCGGTGCTGCCGCTCTCGATCGAAAGATCCTTGGCGAGGCCGAGGTCGCAGAGCTTCGCCGTGCCGCCCTCCACGATCATGATGTTGTCGGGCTTCACGTCGCGGTGGACGAGTCCCTCCTCATGCGCGTGGTCGAGAGCGCGCGCGACCTGGGTGACGATCTTCAGCGCGCGCCCCTCGTCGACCGCGCCGCCGCGCTTGAGGATCTGCAGCACGGTCGGGCCGTCGCAGTACTCCATCGCGAAGTAGTAGACGCCGCCCGCGGCGCCCGCGTCGAAGCCCTGGACGACGTTGGGGTGGTTGAGGCGGCCGACGACGCGCGCCTCCTTGAGGAAGCGCCGGACGAACCCTTCGTTCTTCGCGAGGCTCTTCGAGAGGACCTTGATCGCGACGACGCGGTCGAGGTTGAGCTGGCGCGCCTTGTAGACGACGCCCATCGATCCGCGGCCCAGCTTTTCGAGCAGCTTGTAGCCGGGGATGCGGAACGCCTCCTTGACGCGCTGCACCGCCTCGACCGCGCGACGGTGCCCGTCGGCGTCGACCGCGCCGGTCTCCAGCAGGATCTCGGCGAGCGGCTTCGGCGTGAGGCCCATCTCGCGCATCCGCCGCTGCAGGTCGCGCGCGCGCTCCACCTGCTCCTCGGAAAGGGGCGCGAGCCGGCGCACGGCGCGCACGAACAGCTCGTCGTCGTCGGGAAGTCGATCCATCGGGTTCGTCACGGCGACCGGAACCTACGTCGGCGGTCGCGCCTCCAAAGCGGCGTCACGGCGCCACCGCATAGCCCAGCTCGCGCAGGTAGCCGGCCTGCCGCGCGAGCATCGCCGCGCGCGCGGAAGGTTCGGCGTCGTCGTAGCCGCACAGGTGCAGCAATCCGTGGCACACGTAGAAGAGCAGTTCGGCCTCGGCGGCGTGACCGCGCTCGGCCGCCTCGCGCGCGGCGAACTCGGAGGAGACGACGATCTCGCCTTCGACAGGTCCCGCGCCGGGCGTCGACAGGTCGAACGTGATCACGTCGGTCTCGTAATCGTGTCCCAGCGCCTCGCGGTTCACGCGCCGGATGGCGGCGTCGTCGACCACGACG
>DASPNK010000438.1:0-7715 GCA_035626575.1 Planctomycetota bacterium
CGCGGCCGATCAGATCGAGCTGTCGATCGCGTTCTTCACCGTCGACCCGGCGTCGCCCACGCTCTTCGGCGACCTCAGCGACGCCGCCTGCTTCCGGCTGTTCGTGGGGAATTAAACCGTTCCGCGGTTGCTTGCTGATTCCGCGCCGCTCGCGGCGCGGCGGCTTCCTGAGGCGCCGCTCGCGGCGCGGCGGCTTCCTGAGGCGCCGCTCGCGGCGCGGGGGCTTCTTCACGCGCCGCGCGGAGCGCGCGGCGCTTGACGCCGGCGTCGGCCGACCGCTTCGCCGGCGCGACTCAGAGGACGTCGCGAAGGTAGTCCAGGGCCTCGTGGCGGACGGAGGCGTCGGCGTCGACGTAGAGCCGCGCCAGCTCGGGCGCGGCGTCGCGCCGCCCGAGGATGCCGAGGGCCGTCGCCGCATAGGCGCGGGACAGGTCCTGCTCGCGCTCGCCTTCGAGGATGCGGAGCAGGGGCTCGATGGTCATGACGTCGCCCATGCGCCCGAGCGCCGTGGCCGCCGAGCCGCGCACGATGCGGTCGCCGCCGACGCGGAGCTGCTCGAACAAGGCCGGCTGCGACGGCGTGTGCCCAAGGAAGCCGGTCGCCAGCGCCGACGCGGCGCGGAGATGGTGGTCTCGCGCCTCGCGGTGGACGCGCTCGGCCGCGTCGGCCGCCGCGCGGTCGCCGCTCAAGACCAGCGCCCACTGCACGTGCGAGAGCAGGACGACGTCGCCCGACTTGCGCGCGTAGTCGACCATCAGCGGCAGCGCCTCGGGATCGCGCATCAGCGCCAGCGCCACGGCGACCGCGCCTCGGAAGCTCTGGTCTCCGCCGTCGAGGAACGCCTTGCGCAGGGCCGGCGCCTGTTCGGTCGCGCGCGCCAGCCCGAGGCCGAGCGCCGCGAACGCGCGATCCTGACGTTCGGACGCCTGAAGGTTCGACGCGAGGACCGCGACGGTCATCGGCGACCCGACGCGACCCAGGGCGATCAACATCATGCGGCGCGCGTAGGCGTCGCCTTCGGCGGCTTGCGCGTCGACGAGCGCCTTGACCGAAGGGTCGTCGCTCGCGGCCACCACGCGCCCCGCCGCGATCGCCGCCGCGGCGCGGACGTCCGAGCGCTTGTCGCGGAGCGCCTTGACCACGTAGCCGACCGAGGCGGGATCGCGCGGCTTGGACAACGCCGCCGTCCCGATGACGGTGAAGCGATGGTCGGTCGGCGTCGACTCCAGCGCCTTGACGAGCAGGCCCGCCGCAAGCGCCGAACGATCCCGGGTCGGCTCGAAGCGGTCGGTCCCCGCCTAAAGCGCGGCGCCGAGCGCGCGCGCCGCGTCGAGTTGCGCCGCGCTGCGGCCGGAAGCCGACCGGTCGGTCTTCTCGCCGCCGAGGCGTTCGAACAGGGCCTTCCGCGCCCAGTCGCCGCCGGAGACGCCGAGCATCACCGCGGCGATCGGCCGCTCGCGGACGGCGCGGTCGTCGTCGTTCACGATCTTGGCGAGGAGCGATTCGGCCTCGGGGCGCCGGAGCAGCCCGAGCCCGACGATCGCCGCCTCCACGACCGTGCGGTCGCGATCCTCGAGCAGCGCCCGCAGCGCTTCGACCTCGGTCGCTTCGCCGGTCTTGCCGAGCGCGATCGCCGCCGCGGCGCGCACGTCCTGATCGCGGCTCTTCAGCGCGCGGACGAGCGCCGGGATGATGCGTTTGCGCACGTCGTCCGAAGTCACCGGCGAGCCCGGCACGGGGTACGGCGTCCGCTCCTGGCGGAGGCCCCGGTGAGGCAGGAACTCCTCGCGGTTCAACGCCCACCAGGTCTCCCAGTGCGACGCGTCGACGTCGGCGTTGCCCCACGAACTCGACTGCTGGCCGCCGAGGCGCGGGCGGTTGGCGCCGCCGCCCCCGCCCGACCCGCCGGCGCCCGTGCCCGGCGACGCGCGCACGGAGGCCGCGGTGTCGGGCCCGTAGTAGTAGCCGTACTGGGCGCTCGCGGTCGCCGTGGCGAAAACGGCGGCGACGGCGATCACGAGGATTCGCGACGTGGCGAGGGGACGGGTGTTCATGACACGCTCCGACCTTCCTACGTGTCGCGGCGACGCCGGGTTGAGGTCGCGCGCCCCGCGACGAGGACGGTCCTTGCCTGAATAGAACCGCAAGCCGCGGGCCGTTCCGATCCTTCGGTTTTCGTGCGCCGCCCGATGCGAGAGGGGGGACTCGAACCCCCATGGATTGCTCCACCGGATCCTAAGTCCGGCGCGTCTGCCGTTTCGCCACTCTCGCGGCCGTCATTTCGGGAAGGGGTGTCCTCACCACGCTTCGAAGCGTCGCCGGGCGGCGACGCCTGCGCGCGGGAGCGGCGTCAGCGCCGCGGCCGGGTGAGGGTCGGGCCGGAGCCGGACCGTCAACCGGCGCAGGCGATCCCCCCGGAAGACGTCGACGGCGATGATAGCCGTCGGCGGGAGTCCCCGGAGCGCGGCGTCGAGGTCGGCGCCGACGCGGCGGCCGTCGACCGCGACCAGCTCGTCTTTGGGTTGGACGCCGCCCTCGTACGCGGGGCCGCCCGCAAGCGGTTCGTCGACGAAGGTGCGGCCGGCGTCGATGCGCGTCGCGGCGCCGAGCCAGGGGCGTCGGGCGTCGTCCCGGGATTTCGGCCCGTAACGGAGCCCGACGGACGCCAGCGCCTCCGCGACCGGCGGATCCTGAACGCCGGCGACGTGGCGGTCGTAGAACGGCCTCACGTCGCGCCCGCACGCCTTCGACGCAAGCGTCAGCCAGCGCTCCGCGTCGAGCGCGCCGCCGCGCCGCGCATCGGCCCACAGCGCGCGCATGACGTCGTCGAGGCTCCGTCGTCCGCGGGAGTCGCGCCGGATCAGCAGGTCGAGCGCCAGCGCGACGAGCGCGCCGTGCTGGTAGTAGCTGACGGTCGCGGAGCGCCACTCTTCGTTCCGCTTGTAGAACTTGATCCAGGCGTCGAGCGACGCGTCGACCAGCGACTGCACGCGACGGCCGGGCGCCGAGAGGCAGGTGCGCACGAGGTCGGCGACGATCGCGAGATAGTCGTCGCGGCCGAACACGCCGGCGCGCGCGGGCAGCAGGTCGTCGTAGTAGCTGGTGAATCCCTCGTGGAACCACAGCAGGTCCACGTAGTTCTCCCGCTCGTAGTCGAACGGGCCGAGCGCGGCGGCGCGGATCCGCTTGACGTTCCACGCGTGGAAGTGCTCGTGGGCGACGAGGCCGATCGCGGCGCGGTAGCGTGCGGGGTCCGCCAACGCGCGCGCGGGGATCTGCAGCGCCGACGACGTCGCGTGCTCGAGCCCGCCCTGGCCGTCGGACTCCGGGCCGAATGAGGTGAGGAACGCGTAGTCGCGATACGGCGGAGGCCCGCCGAAGAGCGCGACCGTCCGCTCGATGGTGCGCGCGACGTCGGCGCACAGCTTCGCCGCGGGGAACTCGCCGTCGCCCGCGACGACGAAGCGGTGGGGCCGTCCCGCGGCGCGGAACCGGCGCTCGCGCAGCGCGCCCAGGAGGAACGGGTGATCGTAGAGATCGTCGACGTCGCGTGCGCGGAAGACGCCGGCGCGCCCGCGCACCGGCGGCATCGACGTCGCCGTGCGCCAGCCGCGCGGCGCGACGACGCGGACGTCCGCGCCGACGTCGAGACGCCCCTCGACGAACGGCAGCAGGTTCGCGCCGTTGAAGAAGCCGCGCTCGGCGTCGAGATAGGCGGTGCGGACCGACGCCTCGAAGGCGAACGCGCGCGAGTAGAAGCGGAACGGGCGCCCGCCGTGCTCGACCGTCCATGCGTTCTTGCGCGCTTTGGTCGTCGGAAGCGGCCGGCCGCGGTCGTCCCGCGCGAACGTCTCCGCGAGATGCCGCGAGAAGTCGCGCACCATGTAGCTCCCCGGCGTCCACACGGGGAGCACGAGCGTCGTCGCGGGGCCCGCGAAGCCCTCGAACCGACTTTCGGTCAGGAAATGCCGCGTCTCCGGACGACAGCGGACGACGTGCTGGACGGACGGGGCGGCGCGCGCGGCGGAAGGGCGCGCGCCGCGTCGGGCGGCGTCGGGCATGGCGGGACGGTAGCGCGCCGCCGCCGCCGGTCAGCGTCGACCGCGGCGACCGCGCCGGCCGCGACGCTTCCGCGCGCCGTCGGAGGAGGAGGCGCCGCCGTCGTCGGCCTCCTCGCGGGGTTCCGCGCGGCCGACGTCCTCCTCGTCGTCGTCGTCGCGGCGAACGCGGGCGGGCGGATGCCGCGCGTCGTCGACGCGCGCATGCGACGCCGGTTCGGAAGTCTTGCGGGGCTCGTCGCGCCGGGCGCCCGGATCCCGCCGCGGCGTCGAAGGGGCGCCGTCGGCGTCCCCCGCCTTCGCCGCGCGCCGCGCGCCGCCGTCGTGCGCGGCGCGAGGAGCGTCCCTCTCGTCCGTGCGACGCTCGTTCGTCGGCGGCGCCGGTTCGCGGTCGTTCCTGCGGTCGTCGGCGCCGGCGTGCCGGCGCTGCGCAGGGCGCTCGTCCGGCGCGGAACTCGCGGATCGGCTTGAAGAGCGGGACGGTCCTTCGGCGGAGGGCGCGGCGGGGCGGTCGTCGCGGAAAGGCGCCTCGCGTCGGCGGCGATCGTCGCGTTCCTCCCTGCGCACCGCGTCGGCGGGGCCTTCGTCGTCGTGCGCGCCGTTCCGGCGGGCGCCGCGGTCCGAGCGCTCGGCGGCGGGGCGTCGCGACTCCCGGTCGACGGCGACGTCCCGCGCGTCGCGATCGACGTCGCGGTCCCGCGCCGGCGCAGCGGCGCGCGGCGCCGGGGAGGGACCCGTCCGGCGCCCGGGTGGGTCGACTTCGGGGATGTCCCATGTCGCGCCCGCAAGCACGCGGCGCCACCGGGTCGACTCGTGCGGCGTGACGAAGGTGATCGCTTCGCCCGACCGCCCGGCGCGCCCGGTGCGACCGATGCGGTGGGTGTAGTCGCTCACGTCGCGCGGCGCGGAGTAGTTGATCACGTGCGTGACGTGCGTGACGTCGAGCCCGCGCGAGGCGACGTCGGTGGCGATGAGCGCCTTCACCTCGCGGTTGCGGAACGCCGTCATCACGCGGAAACGCGCCGGCTGGTCGAAGCCGCCGTGCAGCGCGCGCACCGGGAACGGGGCGCGGCTCATGCGGCGGAAGAGGACGTCGACGTCGGTGCGGCGGTCGCAGAAGACGATGAACACGTCGTCGTCTTCGCTGCGCTCGATCAGGCGGAGCAAGGCGAGGACGCGATCCTCGTCGGCGAGGCGCATCCAGGACTGCTTGATGTTGTCGACCGTCTTGACGCCGGAGGCGGTGGCGACTTCGACCGGGTTGCGCGTGTGCTCGCGCGCCAGCTTGAGGAGCGCCGGCGGGAAGGTCGCGGAGAAAAGCAGGGTCTGCCGCTCCTCCGGGAGGCGCGACAGGATCTTCTCGACGTCGGGGAGGAAGCCGATCTCGAGCATCTCGTCGGCTTCGTCGAGGACGGCGAACTCCGTCCACGGGAAGGACACGAGTTTCCTCTGGTGGAGGTCGAGGATGCGCCCCGGCGTCCCCACGATGACCTGCGCTCCCGCGCGGAGCGCGAGGATCTGGGGCTCCATCTCCTCGCCGCCGACGACGAACGCGACCTTCACGCCGCGGCCCTTGCCGAGGCTCTCCAGCACGCCCGCCACCTGCTGCGCCAGTTCGCGCGTGGGGCACATCACGAGCGCGAGCACGGTGCGTCGGCTCGGATCGATGCGCGTCATCAGCGGCGCGCCGAAGGCGATGGTCTTGCCGGTGCCGGTTTCGGCCTTGGCGATGACGTCGTACCCGTCCAGCGCCGGTCCGATGGCGAGTCGCTGGATCGGCGTCGGCGCCGTGATGCCGTCGGCGTCGAGGGCCGCGAGCACCTCGGGGGCCAGCTCCCATTCGCGGAACGAGGTCACGTCCGGCGGGCGGTCGACGGCGTGCAGCGGGGCGATGTCGCGAGGCGCCGAAGCGGCGTCGGGCGAGCGGCCCGCGGGGCGACGGGAGGAGGTGCGGCGTCGTTGCAAGAAGATCCGGGCGCCTCCGCGTATCGGGTCGGCGCGTCCTAAGATAGGCGCGCGGCGCGGCCCGCCAACCGGGGCTGCGAATGCCGACGGGAGATCCCATGAAGCTGACCGCGCTCGCCGCGCTCGCGTTCGTCTTTCTCGGCGCCTGCGCCTGCATCGTCGCCGACGTCGCTTTGAACGAATCGGCGGTCCGCACCGACCGCGGCGAATGCGATCTCACGGGGGCCCAGGGGTTCTCGGTCGTTGCGGAGTTCGGATCGGTGAAGGCCGTCGCGACGGCGGGCGGCCCGGAGGTCGACGCGTCGACGCGCGTCCGATGGGAGGCCGTGATCACGGCGCGGGGGCGCACGGTCGAGGAGGCGCGGGCGGCGCTGGATCGATACCGGGTCGAGGTGCGGGAAGGCGCCGACGGCGTGGTCCGCCTCGCTTTGGTCGGAGAGCCGCTCACCGTCGACGACGCCCACGGCCGCCGGACGCTGTCCGCATGGGCGTCGTTCGACGTCGCGGCGCCCCAAGGCGTGCGGCTGACCGCGCAATCCGGCGCCGGCCCGGTGACCGTCTCCGGCCCCTTCGGCGAGGTCCGCGCGCGTTCGTCGTTCGGCGCGGTGCGCGTGACGGGAGCGCGCGGCGACGTCGACGCGCGGGCGGAGTCGGGCGCGGTCGACCTCGAAGACGTGCGCGGCGGCGCTGCGAGCGCCGCCTCGGGCTTCGGCCGCGTGGCCGTCGCCGGCGGCGCGGCCGCGCTGGTCGCGCGGAGCGACAGCGGCGCCGTTTCGATCCGCGACTGGGCGGGCGACGTCGAAGCGCGGAGCGGGTTCGGACACGTCGACGTGGAGCGCGGCCGAGGCGCGGTGCTTGCGCGCTCGGAGAGCGGCCGGGTGAGCGTTTCCGAGTGGACGGGCGACGTCGCCGCGCGGAGCGGCTTCGGAGAAGTCCGGATCGACGGCGTCCTCACCGACGTGGACGCGCGCTCGGAGTCGGGCTCGGTGACCGTGACCGCCCGGCCGGGGAGCGCGGTGCGCGACGACTGGAACGCGGAAACGGGCTTCGGGTCGGTGACCTTCGTCGCCGCGACGGCCTTGAACGGCGACGTGGCGGCCCGGACGGGCTTCGGAAGGATCGACTGCGAAGGGATTGCGACGGCGATCGAGCGCTCGGCCGACGGGAAGCGCCTCGCCGCGCGCCTCGGCGAGGGCGGACGCCGGATCTCCCTCCGGTCCGACTCCGGTTCCGTACACTTGCGCGGCGCCGTGCGGTGAGACGCCCCGTCCCGCCGGATCGGCGCGGAGATCCCTGATGAACTTTCGAACGTGGACCGCGCTGGCGCTTTGCGGCGCGGCGGTCGCCGCGCAGGCGCCGGCGTCCCGGCCCGCCGCCGAGTCGCGCCCGGCGCCGATCGACGTGGGCGACGTCGTCGACGGCGCCGTCAAGGTGCGCGACCTCGACGGCGCGGAGACGACCTTCGCCGACCTTCGCGGCAAGACCGTGGCGATCGTCTTCTACTCGACGCAGTGCCCTTGGATGAAGGCCGCGGAGCCCAAGCTCAAGACGCTGCATGCGGCGTGGAAAAGCGACAAAGACGTCGTCTTCCTCGCGGTCGACGCGAACCGCGGCGAAATCGGCGCGGACCCTTGGGCGAACGGCGCCAAGCCGGCGGATCCCGCGACGACGTACGCCGACATCCGCGCGCAC
>DASPNK010000439.1:0-2879 GCA_035626575.1 Planctomycetota bacterium
TATTCCGCGAAGGGACGACCTCGATGCCGAAAGCCGACCAGACCTTCAAGAGCCCGTCCATGCAGCTCGCCGTCGACCGCCTGCGGGCGAACCCGAACGTCGAGTACGCCGAGATCGCCGTGGCGACGAAGGACAAGGGGCTGAAGATGGCTCCGATCGTCTTCGGTCGTGCGCGGCTCGCGCTTGGCACGGCGAAGAAGGGCAAGCCCGCGCGTCGCGGCGTCCGGCGTGGGCCAGGGCGGTCGAAGGGGTCGAAGAACATGGTCGCGGGCGGACAGCGCGGATCGACTCGACGCGGACCGGGTCGTCCTCGCGGCGGTGCGGATACCAACGGATTCCAGGCGATCGTCGACCACGTGCGCGGGCTCGAGCGCGAGGTGGGGGAGCTGCGGGCGCGGATGGCGAGAATCGCGGGGTTGGCGGCCCTCTGACAGAAGAGGTTGGCCGTGGACGTAAAGGAAGCGGCGCGGCTCAGGAAGTTGTGGGAAGAGCGCGACAACACTCCGTGCGACCATCCCGAGTTGAAAAGAAGCATGCGGGGGTCCCGGTCCGTCCCAGACAGGCGCCTATGTGTGTACTGTTTGCGGCGAAGCCGGATGGGGGCGTGAAGGACCGCGAGATTGACCCCGCGTCATCACGTGAAGCGTCGGATTCACCGGCTTTGGCGACGACAACGAATAAAGGCGGGCCGAATGATCGACCGCGTACGCCCCGCGCCGACCTCGCCCGGCCGCAGATAATCGAGCGCCTGCCGCGCCGTCGTTGCGCATCATCCGCGGCCGAGGCTCAAATCAGTTTCGGTCAATAGTTGTCTGCACCAATGCGGTTCCTCATTGACACGAACATTCTGATCGCTTTGGAGCCAGCTGGAAACCCCGCGCTACATGCAAACACCGACCGCGCGGCCGAGCTGCTGAGCCTGGTTCACGCAGGCGGGCACACCCCAATGTTGCACCCTGCCTCGCACGTCGACATCGGCAGAGATCAAGATCCAACGCGGCGAGAACAAGTCGCACGTCTCGCCACGAAGTACGCTCCGCTTTCCATGCCACCTAGGCCCTCGGCCCAGATGATCACTGCGATGGGCGGTCCGTTCGATGAGAATTCAAACGATTGGGTCGATTGCCAGATCCTGTCCGCTGTTGCACTCAATGCAGTCGACTTCCTCGTCACGGAAGATCACGGTATACACAGGAAGGCGCGCCGAGTAGGCATTGCCGATCGAGTTGGGTCGATCCAAGACGTCATCGCGTTGCTGCAGGCGCTACTGCCACGCATCCGCACCGCACCTCCCGCCGTCAACGCACGACCATGCTACTCCGTTGACGAATCCGACCCTTTATTTGACACTCTCCGCCGCGACTACCACGGATTCGACGAGTGGTACAAGCGCTGCAAGCTGGCGGGACGGCCATGCTGGACTATAGAGGACGCACGCGGCCTATGCGGGTTCGCAATGGTCAAGCCTGAGACCGATCCCGTTGGCATCACGCTTGGACGCGCCCTAAAGGTATGTACTTTCAAGGTCGCCGAGCGCGCCGCCGGCAATCGGTTCGGCGAACTTCTTCTCAAGCCGATCTTCGACTATGCGTTCGCAAACGGCCATTCGCATATCTATTTGACGACGAGACCTGGAAACGCCGCATTGGTCGCCTTCATGGCGGACTTCGGATTTCAACAAGTTGACGCTCGGGCCGATGGCGGCGACATAGTCCTTCTAAAGCGCACGGTCCCGTCGACGGATGACACCGAAGCCAACGATCCCCTCAGCTTCCACATCAAATTCGGACCGCCCCGCGTCCACCCGAACGCGGCATCCGCGGCTGTGGTACCGATACGCCCGGAGTACGCGGATCTGCTGTTTCCTGAGACATCCCCAGAACTACCGCTTTTCGCTGGTGTTGCAGCCTGCGGAAACGCGCTCAAAAAGGCATATGTGTCGCGCACGAAGACGCGGTCGCTAGCGGCGGGCGATCTTCTTCTCTTCTATAGATCCGGGGACGTCCGAGGCGCGGTTGCGGTCGGCGTCGTTGAAGAGACGCGCGTCTTCTCCGACGCCGACGACGCGCTGCTATGGACGGGCAAGCGTACGGTGTATTCGAGAGACGACCTCGCCCAGATGCTGCCTAGCGCGATCTTCGTCATCAAGTTTCGACAGACTCGTGCGCTCGCAAAGCCGATTCCGCTTGACGAGCTTTGCGCGCGCGGCCTAGTTTCAGCACCACCGCAGTCGCTGGTACGTGTACCCGCACTATCAATCCAATGGTTAAGAAACCTGACGAACGCGTCATATTGATGTCCATTCACCCGCGATTTGCGTCGGCGATCATGGAGGGTCGGAAGGACGTCGAGTTCAGGCGCAGACCGATCCCGGCTTCGGTCGCCGTCGTCGTTGTCTATGCGACTAAGCCGATCGGGAAGATCGTCGGGTGGTTTAGAACTAACGGGGTAACCGTCGCGCCGCCTGCACAGCTGTGGGACTCCTTCGGCTCTCGGGGAGCGATCGACAAGGTGGCGTACGATGGTTATTTTCGCGGCTCACCACGAGGGGCGGCCATCCATATCGACGGCGTTCGTCGTCTGTACCGGCCGAAGGCGATTCGGTCTTTGGGCGCGTCTATGACGGTTCCGCAGAGCTTCAACTATCTTCCGCGGTCGGCATTTGATCGTTTGGCGAAGTCGAGTGAGCAGCGTCCCGCGGGTGCGCGGAAGATTCGAGGCTCGATGAATCCGGGCAGCACTCGCACCAGATCAGTACCGCTTGTTCGACCCTCCTGAAGGCGTAGCGGTCGGCGGGGCGCGGTCCTTCTCAAGCCCGCATCCATGCTGTACGAGCTGAACCGCGATCAGTCCGGCAAGAGCGCGCGCGGCCCGGAGTG
>DASPNK010000440.1:0-14127 GCA_035626575.1 Planctomycetota bacterium
GCGGCGGAGGCGGCGCCCAGGACGGCGGCGCCGACCGACGCCCCGCCCGCGGCGGCGCCGGTCGCCGCCGACCGCTTCCGCGAACCGGAAACGCGCGCCGTCGCGGCGCCGGGAACCGTCGTGGCGACGGTCGTCGACGAGGCCCGACGCCCCGTCGCCGGCGCCCGCGTCGAAGTCCGCGCGGCCGATCCTTCGCCCGCCGAGCGTTCTCGGCCGCCGGGGCCCCCGAAACACGTCCACGTCGCCGATGCGGCGGGCCGCGTCGCGCTCCCGACGCCGCGCGAAGACCTGCACCTCTTCGCGACGGACGGCCGGGCGTCGGGCGCCCGGCGGTTTTCCCGGGACGAAGCGACGACCGGCGTCTCGCCGACGATCGTCGTTTCTCCGGATCGCCGCGCCGTCGTCGTCCTGCTCGACGCCGCCGGGACGCCGATCCCGGGCGTGCGCCTCGTCGGCGCCGAAGGCCTCGGAGGATTCGCCGATGAACCGTGGACCGACGCCCGGGGCCGCGCCGACGTCGTCGTCCGATCCGGCGAAAGCGCCGCCTATCGTGCGAACGCGCCCGAGGTCGCGGCGTTCCTTCCCCGCGGGCCGAGACCCAAGGCGCCGCTGACGTTCGACGGCAAGGTCGTCACGCTGCGCGCCGACGCGTCCGATCTGGTCGCGGTCGCCGTGCGCGTCGTCGTCGCAGGGTCCGCGGCGCCGCCGCCCGACCTTACGGTCGGCTGGGCGCTGGAACCGGACGCCGCCTCGCCGCAGTTCGGAGGCGCTTCGGGATTCCGCTCACGGAGCCCCGCCGACGTCGTCTTCGGCGGCTTCCCGCGCGGCCAGTCGGTGCGCTTCTGGGCGGAGGCGCCGAAGCACGTCCGGGTCGACCGGGTCGTCGCCATGCCCGCGACCGGGAGCGCGGCGGAGGTGACGCTCGAGATCGGCGAGCCCGCGGCGTTCGTCGTCCGACGCCTCGTCGACGAGGCCGGCGCCCCGCTCCAGGGGCAGGCGACGTATGAGATCCACCAACCCGCGGCGCCGAAGCCGCCGGCCGCGCTCCAGCATCGCTCCGTGCCGGGCGCGCGCGACGTCGTGCTCGCCCGCGGCACGGTCGAGCTCGAGGCCGACGGCGCGCTGCGCGTCGCCGTGCTCCCCGGATTCGCCGGATTTCTGCGCGTGATGAGCCGCCGCCCGGACGCCGACGGCGCGATGCCGGCGCCCGGCGCTCACCGGACGCACTCCGAGACGGCGTTCCCGTCGCTGGCGCCGGGGCAATCCTTCGACTTGGAACCGCTGGTCTGGCCTGCGCCGCCGCTTTTCGTCGCCGGTCGCGTGCTGGGGCCCGACGGTCTTCCCGCCGCCGGCGCCCGGGTGGACGTCGTGGCGGAGAGCATGTCGGTCGACGGCCGGCGACGCCTCGACCCCGCCGGACGACGCACCGACGCCGAGGGGCGCTTCGCGCTTCGCTACGAAGCGGCGCCGAAGGAGGCGGAGCTGCTCAAGCTGGTCGCGACCGGCGCCGTCGGCCGCAGCGCGTATCGCGCGTTCGAACAGGGCGCGACGGACGTCGAGCTCCGACTCGAGCCGTACGGCGGGCTCATCGGCTCGGTGCGCCGCCGGTCGAGCGACATGCATGGCGCGCTGGAGGTGCGCGCCCGACAGAACGACGGCCCGGTCGACTTCGAGCTCGACCGCGGGCTGAAGCGCGTGGTCGAGATCGACCCCGAGACGGGCGCCTTCGAGATCCGCGGGCTGCGGCCCGGCGCCCACGACGTGGGCGTTTTCTACGGGGGCGAGCTGGCGTTGTCGGTGAAAGGCGTGCAGGTCGTCCCGGGTCCGTCGGTCGCGGATCCGCGCCTCGCCGGGCTCGTGGTGGGAGCGAACTTCACGGAGCCGCGCGTGACGGTGCGCGGCCCGGACGGCGCGCCGGTCGCGGGCGCGTGGGTGCGTTTCGACGGCGTGCTCGCGAGCGGTCAGACTGCGGGCATGGCGTCGGCGACCACCGACGCCGCAGGCGTCGCGACGCGAACCTTTCCGGAGCCGTTCCAGCGCGTCGTCGTGAAGGTGGCGGCGAACGGCTTCCTCCCGAAGGTCGAGGAGAATCCCTCGTTCCCCCTGGAGTTGACCCTTTCGCACGGCGCCGCGCTGCGTCTCACGGTCGCCCTGCCGCGCGACCTGCTCGCCGCGGAAGCCGTCGAGTCCTGGCGCGTGACCGCGCGTCGCCTCGCCGACCCGAAGGCGTCGAGCGGCGCGCCTCATCCGATCTTTCCGACGACGCCGCCGTCGTCCGCCGTCTTGTCGCGGGAAAACGGAACGGCGGAGCTCCGAGGCTTGATCCCCGGCGACTGGATGGTGTCGCTGGAGCCGAAGCTTCGAACGCCGCCGCCGGCCGACGGCCCGCCGCAGCCGTCGGCCGTCGCGCAGCTCGGCAAAGTCGTCGTCGCAGGCGAACACGACGTCGTGGAGGCGACGCTCGCGCCGTCCCCCGCGGCCGAAGCGAAGCTCCGAGCCCGCGTCACGCCGTGACGCGTCCGTGACGCGTCGCGCTCCGGCACGCGGGTAGGCTGCCGCGGCCGAGGTTTCACGACGGCCGGTCCCAAGGCCGGGCGTCGACGAAGGATGCCGAGCGACAGAGGGTCTATGAGGCGATCCAAGACTGCGGCGGCGGGCGCGGCCCTGGTGCTCCTCGCGGGGGCAGGCGCGTGGCGCCTGGCGGCCGACGGGACGGAACCGAACGACGACGGGGCGAGAGCTTCGGCGATCCACCCGACGTCCCATCCGGCGTCTGCGCTCGAGGCGCCGAACCGCGCAGTCGGGTCCGCGGCGCCGGTCGCCGCGGCGGCGTTTCAGGACTCGGAGGCGACCCCGCAACCGGTCGCCTACGCCGGCGTCCGGGTCCGAATCCGCGACGTGCACGATCGTCCGGTTCCCGGCGCCCATGTCGTCGTCTTCGAGGGTCCCGGGTTCCTTTCCTCCCCGACCGAGTTCGTCGTCGGAGCCGCGTCGCCTCGCGAGACGGTCGCCGACGCGCTCGGCGCCGTGTTCGTCGCCGCAGAGACGGACGGCGCGACGCTCGTCGCCTCGTCGGGCGCGGCGTCCGGTCGCCTGCGACTGGACCGACGCGCGCTGCAACGCGGCGGCGAGCAGGACCTCGTGCTGCTCGCCGATCGCACCGTCGACGTCCGGGTGACCGACGCCGCGGGCCGTGCGGTCCCCGCGGCGAGCGTCGCCGTTACCGCACGCGCGCACGACGTCGAGCACGTCGGCCCGCACGCCTTCACCGACGCGGACGGCGTCGCCGCGCTGACGCTGACGGCGCATCAGGAAGCGACGTTTTTCGCCGCCGCGCCCGCCATCGTCGTCGAAGCGCCGTTCCAGGCGCCTGTGCGCTCCGAGGTGACGTGGGACGGTCGCCGCGGCGCCGCGAACGTGCGGCTTCCGCGAGCCGATCTCGTGGAGCTCGAGGTGCGGACGACGACCCGGTCCGGCGAACCGGCGCCCGCCGACGTCGAGGTGCGCTGGGCGCCCGCCGTCGCGAGTTCCGGCGACGAGTTTCGCCGTTCGAGACGCCGACGCGCCGCGGACGGTCGCACGTCGTTCGGCGGATTTCCGCGAGGCGCGGCGTTGCGCGCGACGGTCGTCGCGGAAGGCTTCCTACCCGGCGCCGCGACGCTGGTGATTCCGGGCGAGGGTGCGCGCGCGACGCTCGACGCGCCTCTCGGTCCCCGCATGGCCGTCCTGCGCCTTCCGCTGACCGACGAACGCGGCGATCCGTGGACCGAGGGCGCGGTGATCCTCATCGACGTCGCGCACGCGGGCCGGGCCTCGGCGTCTCCGTCGAACGGGATCGAACCGCGTGCGACGTCGAGAGACGCGCGGGGCGTGCTGCACGCGTTCGTCGCTCCCGGCGTCGCGGGAACGCTCAAGCTCTATCGCGACGCGGACGATGCCGCGGCGCCGCGCGGACGCGGGCCGGCGGCGACACGGGCCTTCCCGGCGCCGGCGCCCGGCGCCGTGGTCGACCTCGAGCCCGCGACGCTCGCGCGACCGTCCGCGCTCGTCGCAGGACGCGTCGTCGACCAGGGCGGCGCGCCGGCGGCCGGCGCCCTCGTCGCCGTCGGCGTGAGCCAGGGCGGCGGGTCCGAAGCCCTTCGACGCGCTCTCGAACGGGCCGTCGTGCGTACCGACGCGGACGGTCGCTTCGAGATCCGCTGCGACGCCGGGCAGGCGCGGCCGGGCACGCTTCGGGTCCGCGCGGCGACGCCGTTCGCCGCGAGCGACGTCGCGTCCTTCGAGCCGGGGCGCGGCGACGTCGTCCTGACGTTGACGCCGTACGGCGGCGTCCGCGGGCGCGTGCGGCGCGCTCCGGGAATCGACGGTCGCATCACGGTCGCCGTGCGCCCCGCGACGCGCCGCAGGGAATTCGAAGTGCGGACCGCGAGCTCCGAGGTCTCCGCCGACGGGACGTTCGTGCTGCGCGGCGTCGAGGCGGGGCCGGCCGTCCTCACGCTGAGCTACGACGGCGTCGTCGCGCGCACGTTCGAGGTCGTCGTGCCGCCGGGCGAGCTGCTCGAAGATCCGCGCTTCGCCGACCTCCTGCTCGGCGAGGACTTCTTCGAGGCCGCCGTGACGGTGGTCGGACCCGACGGCGCCCCGGTCGTCGACGCTGAAGTCCGCTTCGAGGCCCACAACGCCCCGCCGCGCGACGACGACGCGAGGCGGACGGATGCGAGCGGCGTCGCCCGCCGGAGGTATGCGACGGCGCCGGACCGCGTCGACGTCCGCGTTTTCGCCGCATGCGGCGCCGGCGTCGAGATTCGCCGCGCCGCGTTTCCGCTGCACGTGAAGCTGAAAGAGGGCGCGTCCGTCCGCCTGACGTTCCCCGACGGTCTGCCGGCGTCGGACGACGGCTGGATGGTGCTTGCGGCATCCGCCGAGGCGGTCCGCGGATCTTCGTACGCGGCGCCGGACGTCGGCCCGCGGCGCGCCGTGTCCGCGTTCGTCGGCGCCGACGCCTCGGAAGTCGTCGTTCCGCGACTCGCCCGGGGGAAGTGGAGCTTCACCCTGGCGGCAACCCCTTTGCTCACGGCGTCGCGGAGCGGGCCCTGGGTCGTCGTCGCCGAGGTCGACGTCGCGCAGGACTCCGGCGAGATCGTCATCCCCGTCCGCCTCACGGAGGCCATGCTCGGCGAACTCCGGCTCGGTCCGCGCGCACGCTGACCGCTCCGCCGGACCCGGGAATCGCCGGCATCGGGCGGCGTCGTTCGGTTTTCGCCTACCGGCGGTCGCCGCTCGGGACGACGGCGCCGCGGGGCGGGAGACGGAAAGGCGACTATGAGCCGGTTCACGGCGCGACACGGAGGGGGCGACCGTTCGGGGCTCGACGCACGCAGGGTCGCCGCGGCGCTCGCCGGCCTCGGCGCGCTCACGGCGACGTTCGGGTTCCTTTGCGGAGGCGGGGGCGATCGACGGCTGATCGCGGTCGAACCCGCCGACCGGGAGGCGACTTTCGCGACGGCGTCGGTCGACGTCGAGGCGAACATGGGAGGCGCCGCCCTCGACTCGCAGACGCCGACGTCGCGACCGCGCGCCGATCCGTGGGTGGATCGCGACGATCAGCCCGCGCCGTCCGGGCGGGTCGTCGTGCGCGTCACGGACCTGCAGGGCGCCCCTGCGGAAGGCGCGACCGTCGAAGCGCGTCGCGAGGTCCGGGCGACGCACGTCGGGCGTACGCGGCCGGCCGAGGCGCGCGCGATCTCCGACGGAGAGGGACTCGCGGCCCTCGACCTTCCCGCCGTCGACGTCGAAGTGACGGCGCGGCGCGGCGCCGCGTCCGGGCGCGTACGGGTGACCGTCGACGACGTGCTCGCGGGCGACGTCCACGAGGTCGCGTTGCGCCCCGACCGGCGCGTCGAGGTGCGGGTCGTCGACGACCGCGAGATGCCCGTCGAAGGCGTCTGCGTCGCGCTGAAGGTCGGAGGTCCGCGTCCCGACGCGCGGTTCGTGCGCGGCGATCCGACCGACGCCGCGGGCCGCGCCGTCGTCGTCCTCGACGCCTCGCACGCAGGTCTCTTCGAGGCGCCGGGGCTGACGGCGGTCGCGGCCGGCGCCTCTTGCGCCGTCGTCTTCGAGGACGGGACGGGGCGCGCGACGGTGCGCCTCGCGGACGAGCGCGCGGGATCGATGGTCGTGCGCGCCGTCGTGCCGCCGGACGTCCCGACGCCCGCATCCTTCCGTTTCGGCGTCGCGCTCGACGCCGACGGCCCGTCTCCCACGATGTGGCGTCTCGCCCACGACGTACGCTCGGCGCCGCGTCCGGTCGCGACGCTCGGAGGGCTTCGACGCGGCGCGACATACCGCTTCCTCGTCGGCGCGCCGGGGCGCACGCCGGCGGGCGCGCTCGCCCGCGTCCCGGAGGACGGATCTCGCGGCGCGGTCGACGTCCCGCTCGGGCCGGAGGCGGCGACGCTGCGGTGGCGTCTCATCGACGGACTCGGCGCTCCGCTCCGCGGCGTCGCCTCGTTCCGACTCGACCAGGACGGCGCCCGACCGAACGAAAAGCGCGTGAACGATCGCAGCGGCGACGACGACGGCATGGAACTTTCAGTCCCGTGGAGGGCGCCTCTGGATGCGGACGGGGTCTTCCGCGTCGAGGTCGCCCCCGGCATCCCGGGGGTGCTCAAGCTCTTCGGCCCGCGGCCGCACCCCGCGGGCGTCGACCCGTGGCGCCGCGGCGGCGTCGAGCAGACCCGCGAGTTCGCGGCCCTCGCGCCCGGAGCGGTCGTCGACGTCGCGCCTTACGCGTGGCCGCTGGCGCCGATCCTCGTCGCCGGCCGCGTCGTCGACGCCGAGGGACGCCCGACGGCGGGCGCGGTCGTCGAGGTGATGCGCGACCGTCTGCTTCTCGCAGGAGGGGCCGGCGCGACGCTCGACGACGCGCGCACGCGGACCGACGCCGAAGGTCGCTTCGAGATCCGCGCCGAGATGCGTCAAGAGATCATGAAACGTCTGCGCCTCCGCGCGCGCACCGGCGCC
Source organism: Planctomycetota bacterium (assembly GCA_035626575.1). Lineage (GTDB taxonomy): Bacteria > Planctomycetota > CAIWVZ01 > DASPNK01. Next base: position 7,024 of record DASPNK010000440.1, read on the forward strand.
GCCGTCAGCGAAGACGCGGTTCTCGAAAGCGGCCGGGCGGACCTCGTGCTGACGCTCGAGCCGTTCGGCGCCTTGGAGGGCGTGGTCCGCCGGACGCCCGCCGCCGCCGAGGGCCGCATTCTGGCGGAGTCGCTGCGACGCGGCGACCCGCGCGCAAGCCGCGAAGAATGCGACCGCGACCGCGCCGTCGAACCGGACGTTCGGACCGGAGCGTTCGGCTGGAAACGCCTCGAGCCCGGCGTGCACGACGTCAAGATCTTCTACGACGACCGCCTCGTCGTCGTGCTGGAAGGCGTCGAGATCCGGCCCGGTGAGCGAAGCTCGGATCCGCGCCTCCGGGACCTCGTCGTCGGCGACGCGTTCCGCACGGAGGTCGTCTCCGTCGTCGACGCCGGAGGCCGGGCCGTCGCCGGCGCGGCGGTCACGCTGTACGTCGGGATCGATCGCACCTACCGCGGACAGACGGTGAAGCCCGCGGACCGGGACGGTCGGACGGAATGGAGCTTCGTGCGCGCGCCGGATCGGGCGTCGCTGAGCGTGACGGCGCCCTGGGGCGAAACCGTGCGCGTCCGCGACGTGACGTTCCCGGCGACGGTGCGGCTCACAGGGCCGCCGCGTTCCGAAGAGAGGGCTCGCTGAGCGGCGCCGCGGCGCGGCGTGCGACCTCCGTTCCCGTACCGGCTTGGGGCCGCGGATCGGCGACGGAGCGCGTCGCGACGCCCTCCGTCGACCATCGTGGCCGACGCTTCCTGAAACCCGAGGCCCTCTCGGGCGTTCGAAGAGGTCGCGGCGGCTCGCCGCTGTGAGAACGTCATGACGCGCCTCCCCCTGTTCCTCGCCGCCGCCGCGTTGCTCCTCGTCGGCGTCGGCCTCTTCCTCGTCCTCTCCGGCGACGGAGCGCCCGCCGACGGCGTCGCGTCGCCCGACGGCGCGCCGACGACCGCCGAGACCGCGGCCGGCGCCGAAGGCCGCCCCGACGCGCCGCCGAGTCCCGGCGTCGGGGCCCCCATCGCGGCCGAAGTCTTCCGCGACGACGCCGGTAGCGACGAGGACCGCGGCGCCGGGACGTTCGCCGTCCTCGTCGTGGACCGGGACGGCGTCCCCGTCCCGCGCGCGTCGGTCGAGGTGCGCCGGAGCGACGCGACCCTCGCCGCGGCGTCCAACCCATGGTCGGCGCCGCCGCGACCGATCCGGACGTTGACGTCCGACGCCGAGGGTCGCGTCTACTTCGCGCCGCACGCCCGGGATCTCGAACTGATCGGACGCGGCGGCGGCGGCGCCGGGCGCCTCGTCCTGATCGCCGACGCCTCGCGCAGCGCGGCGCCCGAGGCCGAGCGTCGCCTCACGTTGCTGCCGGACAAGCGCGTGACCGTGACCGTCGTCGACGCCTCCGGCGCGCCGATGCCCGGCGTGGGCGTCGTCGCGCGCGGCGAAGGCGCCTTCCTCACGTCGCGGGAGACGGGGTGGACGTCCGCGCCCGACGGGCGCGCGACGTTCGCCGTGACCGCGCTCGACGGCGCGCTCTACGAAAGCGAAGAGATCGCCGTTCAGGCGGACTTCCCCGGCGGCGCGCCCGCGCGGAGCACCGCGCCGTTCGTCGACGGCGCCGTCGAGGTCACGTTGACCGCCCCGGAGTCCGAGTACGTCGTCGTGCGCGTCGCGCTGAAGAGCCGGCCGGGCGAGACGCCGCCGCCGGAGTCGACGGTGACGTGGCGCGTGCGGTCCGGGCGCGACGACGGCGAGCGGCGCGGACCGGGCGGCGGATTCGGCAGGCGCGTGGTCCGCGGCGCCGCGACGATCCTCGCGGGCTTCCCCCGCGGCGCCGAAGTCCGGTTCGGCGTCGGCGCCGAGGGCCGCGTCGCGACCACGAAGAGCGTGACGCTCCCCGAAGCGGGCGGCGTCTTCGACGTCGAGCTGGAAGTCGGGCTCGCCCAACCGTGGGTGGCGTGGCGCCTGGTCGACGACGTCGGCGCGCCGCGCACGGGGGCCGTCGAGATCGCGATCGAACAGCCCGGGGCGCCGCGCGCCGATTTCGCGGCGACGGGCCCTCGCGGCGAGCGCCTCCCGATGCGGCCGGGGGCGGCCGACGGCGCCGCGGCGACCGACGTCGCGCGTGTCGAGAGCGTCGACCTCGACGACGACGGCACGGCGCGCATCGCGGTGGCGCCGGGGTTCGCGGGAACAGTGCGCCTTCTCGGCGAACGGCGGGGCCGCATGCGATTCGGGCCGGACGCGCGCGACCGCGCTCCGCTCGCCGAGCGCGCGTTCCCCGAGCCGGCGCCGGGCGCGATCTTCGAGGCGACGCCGTTCGTCTGGCCGCGCGCGCCGATCTTCGCCGCGGGGCGCGTCGTCGATGCGGCGGGCGCGCCGATCCCGCGAGCGACGGTCTGGGTGCAGCCGCACCTCGAGCGCGGCGCGCGAAGCGCCGAAATCGCGACGGACGTCCCCGACGTGACCGCGCGCACCGACGCGCAGGGTCGGTTCGAGCTTCGGCATGCGCCGGAAGGCGGCGCGGGCGAGCTCCGCATCGTCGCGGCGTCGTGGGTCGGCCGCAGCGAGCCGACGCCGTTTCGCATCGGGCAGGAGGACGTGGTGGTGACCACGCCCGCTTTCGGCGCTTTGCGCGGGTCCGTGCGCGTCGCATCGCCCGAACTGAAGGGCGCCCTCCGCGTGCGCGCGCGACGCCGCGACGGCGCGCCGGGCGATAGCCTCCGCGGCTTGATCGATCGCGCCGGCGGGTCCCCGGTCGACCGCGCGACCGGAGCGTTCGAACTGCGCTCGCTGCCGCCGGGCCGCTACGACGTCACGGTGAGCTACGAGGACATGACGGCTGCGACGGTCGAGCACGTCGAGGTGCTCGCGGGAAAGACGAACGAAGATCCTCGGCTGAAGAACCTCACGGTGGGCGAACGCGCGGTCGTCGCCCGCGTGCAGGTCGTCGACCCCGAAGGCGGTCCGGTCGCGGGCGCCGACGTGCGGTTCGACGCCGAGGGTCCGGGGATGCGCTTCGGCCGCTCGCTGCGCACCGACGCCGCGGGGACCGTCGAGCGCGTGTTCATGGAGCCGCCGTCGGCGGCCACGGTGCGCGTCTCCGCGCGGGACTTCGAGCCCGCGACGACGGAGAACGCGACCTTCCCGCTTACCGTGAAGCTGTCACGGGGAACGACGCTCCTCGTGCGATTCGACGCTTCGGGCGGGCTTCCGCGACCCGACGGTCTCGTCGACTGGCGCGTCGTCGCGCGGCGCGCGCCGGCGTCGGAACGCGCCGACCGGACGCGACGCGGCGGGGGCGGAGGAGGAGGCGGCGGCGGCGGCGGAGCCGGCGGCCTCCGAACCCCGCCCGGACCCGGCGGACTTCGCTTCGAAGAAAGTCGCGACGCGACGGCCCTCATGCCGGCCGACGGCGTCGATGCGACGCTGAAGGGCCTCGGCGCCGGCGTCTGGAGAATCCGTCTCGAGCCTCGCTTCCGCCGCGACGGCGCCGTGACGCCGGTCGCAGCGGGCGGCGTCGAAGTCGGCGAACTGGAGGTCGGCGCCGCCGGCGGCGAAGTGCTCGTCACGATGACGGTCCCGCCGGCGGCCCTCGAAAGGCTCCGCACCGCCCGTCCGCGCCGCTGACGCGATTCCGTCGCGCGGCCTCGGCGCGCGGCGCCCCGCCGTCGGGTACTCTCCGGCCCTCGTAGAGGACCGTCATGAGAGGACGTGCGTGGTGGATCGCCGCGACCGCCGCCGCTTTCGCGGGGGCGCTTTGGGTTCTGATCGGTACGCCCTTCGCGCCGGGGGGCGAGGCGCCGCGCGAGACCGCGACGTCCGCAATCCCGGGGACGCCTCCGGAGTCCGATCGCCCCGCATCTCGACCCGCGCGTCCCGCATCGCCGCTTGCGGCCGCACATTTCTCCGATGCCGGCGCATCCGTCCCGACGGGCTTCGACGCCGAGATCGCCGAGAGCGGGCGCCCCCCGGTCGTCGTGCAGGTCGTCGCGCCGACGGCGCGCCGGCGGCCGGCGCGGAAGTCGACGCGGACCCCGTGGACGACGGCGGCGTCCGCGTGCTTCCTTCACGGGGCTTCTGGACCCACCGCCGACTCGTCGCCGACCGAGAGGGCCGCATCCGCCTCGTCGCCGCGGGCCCGGACGTGCGACTGACGGCGCGTACGGCGGACGCTTCGGGCGTCCTGACGGTCGCCGTCGCCGACGACGCGCCCGCGGCGCCTCGCCGCCTGCGGCTTCGACCTCACCCCCGCGTGCGCGCGCGCGTGCTGGACGGCGCCGGAGCGCCGGTCTCGGACGTCTACGTCACGGCCTGGGACGGCGCGAGTCTCCGCGGCGCGGAGTGGACGGACGCCGACGGGCGCGCGATGGTCGGGCTCGCCGCGGGCGCGGAAGACGACTTCGACGGCCGCGAGGTCGTCGTTCGCGCGTCCTTTCCCGGGCAACCTCCGGCGGAGGCGTCGGCCACGCCCACGCTCGAAGGCGTCGACGTCGTTCTCCGAGCGCCGGAACATGGCGTCGCGGCGCGCGTCCGCGTCGTCGCGCCGCCGGACGAATCGCCGCCCCCGGCGGAAGCGCTGATCCGCGTGTTTCCGGCCCTCTCCGCCTCCGCCGGCGCCGCCTCGCTCTTCGACCACGGCGCCTTTCGCACCTGGCGCGGCGAAGACGTCGTGATCGGCGGATTGCGCGCCGGCGCCGAGGTCCAGTTCTCGGCGTCGACGGGAGGCCGCGGCGGCCGGCTGTCGGTCGTCGTCCCGGATCGAGGGCCGTTCGACGTCGTCCTGCACCTCGGGGAGCGGCCCGCGACGCTCGTCTGTCGCGTGGTGGACGAAGCGGGCGGACGCGCTTACGGCAGCGTCGAATTCCGTGTGACGGAAACGGGCGACGGTGCGTCAGACGCCCGTCGGCCGAACGCGCGCCTCTGCGAGCTCGACGATGCCGGAATCGCGCGGTTGGAGGCGCCGCCCGGACGCGCGGGTCTCGTGGAGCGCCTCGGCGCCTGGCGGCCGTTCCGCGGTCGGGATCTCCCGGCGGACGTCCCCCCGCTCGAAGCTCATGCGTTTCCCGCGTTGCCGCCCGGCGCGGTCTGGGAGGCGCCGGTCTTCACGCTGCCGAGGAGGCCGTCGGTCGCCGCGGGTCGCGTCGTGGACGCCGACGGGAAAGGGATCGCGGGCGCCCTGGTGCAGGCGACGGAGACCTACGACGCCCGCGGGCGCATGGCCGCCTCCGCCTCGGTCGCCGAAGACCGTCGGGGGCTCCTGTGCGAACTCGGCGCCGTCGCCGACGAGGAAGGCCGCTTCGAACTGCGCACCGACGCCGCCGGTCCGTTCGAACACCTGCGCATCGCCGCGACGACCCCCGGGGGACGCAGCGAGCCGATCGCGTTGACGCCGCATGGAATGAACCACGAGCTGCGCTGGCGGCCCTACGGCGCGTTGCGGGGAACCGCGCGCGTCGGCGCGGCGAGCCTGGCCGGAAGCCGGGAGCCGCGACGACCTGCTCGATCCCGTGTCGGGGATCTTCGAAGCGCGACGCCTCCGCCCCGGCCTCTACGACGTCAAAGTCCTCTATGGCGGCGAGGCGGTCGCGGCGGTGGAAGGCGTCGAGGTGCCGGCCGGCGGCTGCGCCGAGGATCCGCGGTTGCAGGGCCTCGTGATCGGACGGCACGCCGTGACGGCGACGGTGCTGGTGATCGACGGCCAAGGCGCTCCGATGGCCGGAGCCTTGGTGAGCTTCGAGCCCGACGTCGATCGCACGGAGAAAACCGGACCGGACGGGCGCGCGCGCCGCGTATTCCTCGAGCCGCCGGAGCGGATGCGGGTCCGCGTGAGCATGCGGGGCTTTCTGACGGCGGCGGTCGACGTCGACGTCGACGACTTCCCGGTCACGATCCGTCTCGACGCCGGCGCCGACGTCCACGTCCGCTTCGCGGCGCCGGACGGTTGGCCTCGGCCGGCCGGCCTCGCGGATTGGCTCGTCATGCTCTCCCCGGCGCCGGGCCGGGCGGCCGCGCTCCGCGACCACACCTACGGACAGGCGGACGGGCGATACCCGCAGCAGGTCCTGTCGGCGACACACGACGCCTGCACCCTTCGACATGTGGCGCCGGGAGCGTGGAACGTGGCGGTGGCGCCGCGATTCGCGCCGCCCTCCGGCCACCTCGTGTACGGGCGCAGCGTGTCCGTGGGCCGACTCGACGTCGCCGAAGGCGTGCGCGAATCGCATGCGACGGTGTCGGTCGGAGCGGACGCGCTGAAGGCTCTCGCGGAGGGCGCCCCGCCGCGCTGACGTTCGACCCTCGCCCCACCGCGCTACTCTCCCGCCGTGGCGAAGCGGACGATGTCGATCGTGCTCGCCGCGCTCGTGCTCGCGCCCTGCGCGGGGCTCGCGATCTTCGGCGTGCGGGCCCTCGCCGAAGACGCCGAGCGCGCGGAGACGCGGCTGCGCGCGCAGGCGGAGACCGCGCTGCGCGCGGCGCAGGATGCGTTGCGACGGGAAGCGGCGGCGCTCGTCGAGGGGCCGGCCGACGCGATCCGCTTCGCCGCCGACGCCGACGGGCGGCTGACGACGCCGGTCGACGCCGCGTCGTCCCGTCCGGTGCGCGCGCCCGACGACGACGCGCTGCTCGCGTCGATCGCGCAGGACGTCGCGCGGCTGGAGCGCACCGGCGGGGTCGAGGCCGCGGCCGAGCGCCTGCGGGGCGCGGCGTCGATCGCCGCGGAGCCCGACGCGGCCGCGTGGGCGGCGGTCGCCCTCGGGGCGGTGCAACGCCGCGCGGGCGATCTCGAAGGCGCGCGCGAAACCTGGCGGGGCCTGGTCGCCGCGCATCCCGACGTCCGCGACGCGCGGGGCCTGCTCCGAGCCCACGGCGCGCGGCTGCTCCTGCTCGAGACCTCGGACGCGCCCGACGCCGCCGAAGCCGTCGCGCTCTTCGAAGACGCCGCGGACGACGCCGCGGGAGGCGAAGCGTCGGCCTACGTCGCCGAGCGCGCGCGCGAGCTCGCCGACGCCGCGCTGTCCGCGAAGCCGGACCCGGCGCTCCGCGCGCGTTTCGACCGAGCGTCGGAGCGCGAGCGCGCCCGCCGGCGTCTGGCGCGCTTCCGCGCCGCCTGGC
>DASPNK010000441.1:0-3740 GCA_035626575.1 Planctomycetota bacterium
GGCCCCACCGCGCCGGGATTCCCTCGGCCGCGGGGCCCCTCGCCCACGCCTCGACCCGCTCGGCAAGCGACTCCTCCTGCGCGGGCGACGCTCCGCCGAAGCGGAATGACCCCGCAAGCGCGCCCGCGCCCCGCACGACGACACGGTGATCGCGGGCGCCGGCGCGGACCGGAACGGGGTCGAAGGCGAAACGCCCCTTCCCGAACGCTCCGACGGACCGCGGGTCGTCGACGCCGGACGACGGCCGTCGGAAGATTTCGAAGCGCCCCGAGGCGTCGGTCGTCACGCCGGAAACCGAGCGGTCCTCCGCGAGCGCGGCGTTCCCGCGGTACAGGCGGATCTCGGCGTCGCCGACGGGCGCGCCGGTCGCGTCGACCACGACGCCGGCGCAGTACACCTCGGCGCGCGGCAGCGTCACGACGCCGAGATCGACGACGCCGTCGGCGCCGACGCTCGGCGTCGCGGTCGCGGACGTCGTGTCGGCGCCGGGCCGACGCTCGCGGGCCGAGACGCGCATGCGCTCCGGAAGCGGGGCGCGGGGGATGCCGAGGGTGACGCGGTAGCGGCCGTCGGCGCCGGTGACGGCGACGCCGCGGCGTTCGACCGCGTCCGCCCGCGCCGACGCGGCGTCGGTCGGCCACGGATCGACCGTCGATTCGACGCCGACCGCGGGCGCGCCGTCGTCGAAGCGTACGAGGCCCGTCGCGACGACCGCCGGCTCGCCGCAACGCACGACGACGTCGACATGGTCACCCGCGGCGCGCGGCCCGGCGAATGTCGCAACGCCGCCGCGACGCCCTTCGGCCGCCGACGCCGCGACGACACGGAACGCCTTCCCGACGGCGACGTAGTGGAATCGCGCCTCGCCGCGGCGCAGGTCGACCGGTTCGACGCGGACGCCCGCGTCGAGGTCGTCCGCCGGCGGTTCACGCCCCGGGAGCAAGTCGAGCCATGCGTGCCGGACGTCGCGGAACGGGCGGCCGTCGGCGTCGACCGCTCGCACGGTCAACGATCCCGTCGCCGGAAGCGCGATCCGCACCGGCTCGACGCGCCCCGCGGAGACCTCCACCACGCCTTCGTGAGGCATGAGGCCGATCACGGCCGGACGCATCCGCCACCCGTCGGCCGCGACGTCGAACGCGGGCCGAACCACGTAGGCGCGGCCCTCGGCGTCGAGGATCGCATCCTCGTCCCACCGCGGATGCCGCGGGCTCTGCACGCCGATGAAGAGCCCCGCCGCGGGTTTCCCTTCGACGGTGGTCGCGACGACCTCGACGCCTTCGGCGAGCTCGACCACGGCATGGGTAGGGTCCGCGCGCTCGAAGACCTCGCGGCCGCCGAGTCGGCCGCTGCGCGCGTCGACGATCGCGACCTTCCAGGACCCGTCCAGCCGCAGCCGCCCCTGCGCGTCGCTGCGGCCCTCGAACCTCCGGCCGCCGTGTCGCGCGACGGTCGCCGGCGACGTGTCGAGCCGGGCCTCGAACGGCGGCCAGGCGTCGTACAGCGCAGCCGACCACGGGACGTCGGCGACCGGGGCCTTCGTGCGCGCGTCGATCGCCGCCGCGAAGAACGCCTCAGCGGGCGCGTCGTCCGTGTACGCCGGCGCGTCGTCGGCGAACGGCGCGTTCGGGACGGCGCCGCCGCCGGACGCCGCAGTTGCGCCGTGAGGCGACGCTGGGACATCGACCGCCGCGGGCGAAGCGCCGCTCGCATCGCGCAACCCGGAACGCGACGGCGGACCGGCGCGCTCGTCGCTCGACCGCAGAAACCAGACGACGCCGCCGAGCCCCGCAATCACGAGCAGCGCCGCGACCGCCGCCTTCCGCGCCATCTCATCTCCTCCGACGAAGCCGCCGCATGTTAAGGCGGCGCGCCCCTCGCCGCGCCCCAGGACCGCAGCGGCCCGCGCCCGAAGCGAAGCGGAGGGACGGCCCTGCTTCGTCGCGCTTCGGCGGGCGGAGTCGCTTGTTCGACGCCGAAACCCACCGCATCGCCCTCACGCCGTTCCGTCATCGCCGCCGCGCGCGAGCTTCTTTCAGGACCTCCAGCGGCACGGAAAGAACGACGGGCGCCTCGGACTTGCCATCGACGACGGCGATCGTCTTGGGCGGATCCGGCATCGATAAGGTCGACCAGCCGCGGGAATGATGGAGGATCGGGCGGATCTCGTAGACGCCGGGTCCCCAGACTTCGAGATGCACGAGGCGTCGAGCGTCGAACGGGGCTCTACTCAGATCCGCCGGAGACGGCGCCACCTGGTTGAACGGATGGCCTCGGAAAGCGGAGGCGGCCGCATCCGACGCGTCTTCCGGTCCCAGGTAATGGATCGACGCTCCGACCGACTCTCCGTCGATCTCGAAAGGCGTGTCGTCCGCGAGCCGCACCGCGACCGTGATCGGCGCCGCCCGCTGGAGCCGCACGGTGGTCGGCGTCGGGATCGCCCTGAGCCGTCGCGCTCCGAATCCCGGCGCCAGCACGTACGCGTCGCGCGCGTCGGCGGCGAACGGCGCGTCCACGCGACCTGCCGTATCGACTTCGAAACGCGACCACTCCCCGGCCTCGTCCTGAAGGTGGACCTCCGCGGTCGGGACGGGGGCGCCGGCTTCATCGACGACGGAAACGGCGACCAACTCGAGCGCTGCGGTGAGGTCGACGTCCTGCAACCGAGGGTCCTTGACGATTTCTCCCCCGCGAACGGCGACGTTTTCAACGGCCAGGAGCACGCGACCCTTGTCGCCCAGACGGAACTCGACGCGCGCCTCGCCTTCGCGGAGGTGGTAGGCCGTGAAACTACCGCCCTGCACGGCGGCGTTCATGCCGTCCGCGTCGGCGGAGCCGATGTACGCAGGGAGGCCCCTCGCCGCGGCGCCGGTGACGCGAACGGTGACGTTGCGCGACCACTTCGGGCGCGGGCTCGCCTGGTCGAGGCCCCGGAAGCGGAACGACCCGATCAGCTCGCCGGACGGTTTGGCCACGATCCGCAGGTCGCGCGCACCGGTCTCGAAGGGAACGAGGTCGAAGGCGCACATACCTGCGACGCTCGCTCCAAGCGCACGAGCCGGTCCGGCGGGGGCGTCCGGTTGCATCGCGATCTCGAAACGACCTGCGGCGTCGGCCCTCTTCCCGTACGTCGAAGTCTCGATTTGCGGCGGTAGTCGCTCGAGGCGAAAAAACGAGACGTCCGCGAAGGGAACGGGCGCTCCTTGCGCATCGACGACGACTCCCGCGCAGAGGATCACGGGGCGCTTCACGACGATCGTTCCCAAGTCCGCCACGCCGTCGACCACCGTGCCCGTCACCACCACGCGTTCTCGCGGGATCCGAACGCTGGGGTGTCTGGCTTCGACGAAGTAGCTCCTGGGAAGCGGCGCCCTCGGGATCGACAACCCCGTACGGAACGTCCCGTCGTCGGTCGTCGTCGCCGTCGCGCCGTAGACCCGGTGACCCGGGTAGCGAACGCCGACGCCGCCGGACGGAACGATCCAAACCGCAGCGCCGCCGAAAGGCGCGCCGTCGTCGCAGAGGACGCGCCCGGCGACGACCAGCGCCGGTTCGCCGCAAGGCACGTCGACGGCGAGTTCCGCTCCGGCCGCCGCCGCCGCAAACTCCGCGACGCCGTCCAATAGCTCCGTCGAACGGGTGTCGACGACGGCGCGAAGCGCCGCCTGAGGGACCACGTACCGAAACGTCGCGGCTCCGTCGCGCGATCGGTCGAAACCGACGGGCCGACCTTCCTCCGT
>DASPNK010000442.1:0-10502 GCA_035626575.1 Planctomycetota bacterium
CGCATGCGGCGCGCAGGCGATTTCGTCGACCCCCGTTGCCGACGCCACCCTCTTCGAGAGCGCGTCCGGCGCCCTCGCCGACGGCGCGGGGCCGCACCTCTACGTCGGCCGCACCAACTCCGCGGGCGGGAGCGGAGCGCGCCGCGCGCTCCTGCGCTTCGACGTCGCGGGCGCCGTCCCGGCCGGGACCACGCCGATCGCCGCGACGCTCGCGCTCGTGAACAGCGCCGTCAACGGGAACCCGACCGTGGTTTCGCTGCACCGCGTGCTGACGCCGTGGAGCGAAGGACCGTCGAACGCCGGGTCGCCCGGCGGCGGCGGCGCCCCGTCGGTTCCCGGCGACGTCACGTGGACGCAGGCCGTCCGCCCGACCGCGCCGTGGGCGACGCCGGGCGGCGACTACGACCCGGCGCCGTCGGCCTCGTTCGCCGTCGTCGGGCCGGGGACCTACGTCGTCCCGTCGTCCGCGGCGCTCGTCGCCGATCTGCGCGCGCGCGTCGACGACCCTTCGACGGATTACGGGTGGCTGCTTCGCACCGACGAGACTCCCGGGATCGCCGTGCGGTTCGACAGCCGCGAGAACCTCGGCTTCGAGCCCGTCCTCGAGATCGTGGTCGCGCCGTCGATCCCGGCGTCCGCGAGCGTCGACGGCCTCGGGTGCGCGCTTCCCGGGTCCGTCGGGCCGTTCACGTGCGCCGCCGTCGGCGCGCCCGTGCTCGGCTCCGTCGGCTTCGGCGTGTCGCTGGCGCAGGGTCCGCCGTCGGGCGTCGCGCTTCTGTTCCTGTCGACTCACGTCGCCGCGTCTCCGCTCGTCCTGCCCGACGGCTGCGCCGTGCGCCTCGACCTCGCGGGACTGGACCTCTACGCCGCGCTCGGCGCGTCGCCCCTCGGCCCGTATCCGCTCGACGCGTGCGGCGGCGCCTCGGCGTCGGTTCCGATTCCGGCGGACCCGTCTCTCGCGGGGTTCGTTCTCGCCGCTCAGGCGTCGGCGGGACCCGCCCCCGCGACGTCTCTCGGCGTCGTGCTTTCGGGCGCGCTCACGCTGATCTTCGGAGTGTGAGCTGCGGCGGCCGTCGGGCCGGGATCGCGCGACATCCGCGGCTCCCGGCGCCCAGCGCCTCGCACCGCTTTTTCTTGGCGCGGGAGAGTGCGGGGCCTACGCTCCTTCACATGAGATGCCTTACGGCGTGGGTCCTGCTTGCGGCGGCTTCGATTCCGGCCCGGGGGCAGTCGACGTGGACCGTGGACGACGACGGAGGGCCAGGCGTCCAGTTCACGGCGATCCAACCCGCCGTCGACGCGGCGCAGGACGGCGACGTGGTTCTCGTCGCCGCCGGCGTGTATGTGCCTTTCGTCATGGCGGGCAAGGCGCTCTCCGTCGTCGGCGCGGGCGTGGGACTCACCATCGTCGGCGGCTGGTCCGCGCCGCCGACGGAAGTCCGCGACCTCCCCCAGGGGTCCGTCGCGACGCTCGCGCGGCTCACGCTCTCCCGGACGCGCCTCGGGACGCCGGCGCCCGCGTCCGACGCCCACACCGCGGTGATTGCGGTCGACGTCACGTTCCTCGGCGGCGCCGTGGCTCGGCTCGCGAGGGCGCGTTTCGATCGGTGCGCGATGATCGCCCAGCCGGCGACTCCGGGGTTGGCGGTGGAAGCCGGCGACGTCGTGATGTCGAATTGCGTCGCCCTCGGCGGCGACGCGAGCTCGGTGATCGGTCCGTCCGGCGGACAGGCCGGGCCCGGCGTGCTCCATGCGAACTGGCTCGGCGCGCCATCGGGCGTGCTGGAGATCGCCGACTGCTACCTCGAAGGCGGCGAAGGGTACGCGACCTTCGGGTGGACCCTGCCGGCGGGCGAAGGTCTTCGGACCGCCGGCGTCGCGCGGGTTTTCGGTCCGCAGAGCACCCTCGTCGGAGGGGCGGGGGACCTCGCCTCGTTCGGGTGGGGCGGGACGTGGTTCACGCCGGCGGCGCCCGCCATTCACGCGTTCGGCATCGGGTCCGCGACGGTGCACCACGCCGCGCTGTACACGCCTGCGGGTCCGGCGACGACCGGCGCGGTCGTGTTCGATCCGACGTGGTTGCCGACGCTGCAGGCCACGTCGCCCTGGACGCCCGCGTCCGCGCTCACGTTGACGGCGAAGCTCGGCGCGCCGGGCGCGGGCGGCGCCCCGTACGCGATCGCGTTCTCCTTCGACGCCGCGCGGACCGCCGCTCCGGCGCCGTTCGTCGGCGACCTGTGGCTTGCCGACCCGTTTGCGATCGCGGTCGCCGGCGGCTTGGACGCGACCGGCGCCGCGACGCTCGTCGTGCCCGCAGGCGGCGCGCCGCTTTCCCTCGCTTGGATTCCGATCGTCTTCCAGACCGTCGCGCTCGACCCGACCACCGGCGCATGGGGGCTCGGACAGTCCACCACGGTCGTCTTCACGCTCTGAAGGACGTTCGTCGATGCCGCTGTGGCGCCTCCTGCTGGTCGGCGCGCTGTCGGGCGCGCTCGTGGCCGGCGCCGGAGCGTCGTGCGCGCTGAACCTCGGCGTGAGGTTCGGAGGGACCGTCGCGCCCTTCGACCTCGGGTTCGAAGAGCCTTCGGGTCGAGCGGCGGAAGACGCCGTGCGCCCGCTCGCGGCGGCGGCGTTCGGCGCGATCGCCGGCGTCGGCGTCTTCTCGGTCCTTTGGTTCGCGCACTGGAAGCGGCGCGAGGGCGATAGGCTCTGATGCGTCCCGCGCCCCGGAGAGTTCGTCATGCCGACGTCGTTTCGCCGCGCGTTGACCGCCGCCGCGCTGATGGCGGTCGCCGCACCCGCCCAGCTCTCCGGGCCGAGCACCGCCGCGCCCTGCTACATCCTTCCGGACCCGACGCTGCGGCCCGGAGCGGTCGCGACCGTCGCGCTGCTGACCGTCGGCGACTCGGTCGGCGGGTACCGGATGATCGGCATCCCCGACGGGATCGGGGCGTTCCTCGACGCGACGGGCGCGACGACGGTGACGCTCAACCACGAGCTGGCCGAGACCTCCGGCATCGTGCGCGTCCACGGCTCGAAGGGCGCGATCGTGTCGCGGTGGACGATCGACCCCACGACGCTGGCCGTGCTGACGGGCCGCGACCATTCGACGGCGCCCGCCGACGTCCATCCCTACGACCGCGTCGCGGCGGCGTGGACGTCGGGCACGTTCGCCTGGGACCGCTTCTGCTCCGCCGACCTCGCGCCGCCGACCGCCTTCGCCTTCGGCGGCCTCGGGACCGACGCGCGGATCCACCTGACCGGCGAAGAGGCGCGTCCGCCGGGCCGGCACGGGTCGGCCTGGGCGCACGTCGTGACGGGCGCCGCGACGAACCAGACGTGGGAGCTGCCGCACCTCGGCCAGTGCGCCTACGAGAACGCAGTCGCGTCGCCGCACCCGCAGACGAAGACGATCGTGGTGTGCCTCGACGACTCGGACCTGCAGACAACCCCCGCGGCGACGTCGGACCCGTCGGAGGTCTACGTGTACGTCGGCGCGAAGCAGGCGACCGGCAACGACGTCGAGAAGGCCGGGCTGGTCGGCGGCGCCCTCTACGGCGTGCGCGTTTCGGTGAACGGCGTGGTCACCACCGCGGAGAGCAACCCCTACGCTCTCGGCGCGACGTCGTACGTCGGATCGGGCGCCTTCGAGCTCGTGAACCTCGGCGACGCTTCGACCTTCATCGGCGTGCAGCAGCAGGCCGCGTCGGTCGCGAACGACGTGTTCCGCTTCCAGCGCGTCGAGGACGGCGCGTGGGATCCGCGGCCGGGCTTTGAAACCGACTTCTATTTCGCCACGCCTGCGACGGTGGGCACGAACAGCCGCCTCTGGCGCCTGCGATTCACCGACATCGCGCAGCCGGAGCTCGGCGGACAGATCGATGTGATTCTTGCGGGGTCGGAAGGTCATCACGCTCTCGACAACGTCTGCGTCGACGGTCACGGGCGCGTCTTTCTGCAGGAGGATCCGGGCGGCGGCGCGATCCTCGGCAAGATCTGGATATACGACCTGACCAACGGGCGACTGACCCAGGTCGCCGCGCACGCGGCGCCGTACTTCGTCTCCGGGGGGCCGGGATTCCTGACGACGAACGAGGAGTCGTCGGGCGTCGTGCCGGCCTTCGACCTGCTCGGCGACGGCTGGTACCTGATGAGCTGCCAGATCCACATGAGCGTCGGCGACACCGAGTTGGTCGAGTACGGCCAGCTGCTCGCGATGTACGTCGATCCTCAGCTCGGCCGCACCTTCGACCTCTGGTACACGTCGCCGACGGGTCCAGGGTCTCTCCGCATGCATCGCCGGTTCGGCGCTCCGAACGGGTTCGCCTTCACCGCCGTCGCGCTCGCTCCGGGCAACTTCCCCAACGGCGCGTTCTTCGGGGTCGACCTTCCGCTCCTCGACCTCGTCGCGCAGGCGCTCTACGGCCCGCCGTTCCTGGATCCGCTGGACGCGACGGGAGCGTCGCTGAGCGCGATCTACCAGCCGCTGCCGTCCGGCCTCACGCTGTACTCCGTCGCGCTCGACGACGTGACGCAGACCTTCCCCATGGTGTCGACCCCGATCGCGTACGTCGTGCCGTGACGCGTCTCGGATCGCCGCCCTCCGATGCGCCGGCGTCCCCGAGCGCACGCAACCTGGGCGTCAGCGCGGCGTCTTGGGGCGGATCGAAACGGGGATCCTGACGACGGTCGACGGGCGACCCGGCGCGAACGCGTCGGCGGCGACGAGCACCTCGAAGACGCCCTCGTTCCAGGCGCCCGCGGCGCGTCCCGTCCCCGCGCGCAGGAACGACGGGGACTCGAACGAAGTCACCTGAAGCTCGGCGTCCGGCGCGTTGACGGCGATCGACAAGGCGGCGGATGCCCGGAACGCCCTCGCGGCGACGCTCTGCGGGTCCTCGGGCGCGTCCGGCTTCGGCGCTTCGCCGCGCGCGGCGGCTGCGGCGCGCTCGCGACTCTCTGCGGCGTTGTCGCGCGCGTCGGACGCCTCTCTATAAGCGCGCCAGTCCGACCAGACGCGCGCGACGTGGGGGGCGAGCGGCGCGTCGGGGCCGACGGGAACGGCGACGGTCAACACGTCGCCTTCCACCGTGAAGGTCACGCCGAACGGTCGGAAGTCGTCGAGCGCGGCGAGGTCCCCGGCGGCGTGGTCGACCGTGAACCGCCGCGCGGTCGCCGGCCCGGCGGCGCCGACGAGCAGCTTCGTGGACGCCTCGTCGAGCGGTGCGGCGGCGACCGTCGCCCAGCAGGTGAACGTCCCAGGTTCGCCCGCCGACGGCAGGGTCAGGTCGACGCCGAACGGCGTCCCGGCGCACGCCGCGAGCCCGCCGAAGAGCGCAAGCGCCGCCACCGTCGATTTCCTGTGCATGAGCCTCTCCGCCGTCGACGTCCCGTCGTGGCCTCGGACGTGGGCGCATCGTCGAGATCGCGCCCGGCGCCGTCAAGCGGAAGTCGTCGGACCTGGGAGCTTTCGTCGTTCCGGAGGAACACTTCAACGGGCGGGTGATTAGGATGCCGGCCTGAAGTCTCGTCGCGCCACAAGACATGCGGGCGCATCGCGCTGATGAGCATCCCATTGGAAGAGCTGCCGCTGATCGCACTCCTCGTCGGCCTGCTCGTCGTCGTGCCTTCCGCGTTCGTCATCGCGGCGCGGAAGCGACGGCGGGACCTGCCGACTCCGTGCGTCGTCGTTCGGCGGCCGTGGTCGATTCCGGCGGCGGGCGCCTCTCCGTCATTGGCGATCACCGACCTCGCATTGTTGCCCGGCGTGCGCGGGGCGACGGCGCCGATTCACATTCTGGTGCGGGCGGCGTCGCCCGGTCCCGCCTCGACGTTGCGCGTCTTACGGCTGCCCGGACCTGAGGAGATTCCGTCGATCGCCGCGACGCGCACTCCACGCGTCGTGCGCGTCGACCCCGGAACGTGGCGCATCGAAGTCGTGCTCAAGGCGGGTTCGCGGCTGCGGCTCGCGGTGAGCGACGGCGGCGACGCTCCGCCGGAGATCTCGGCCGACGAGGGCGTCGCCATGCGTCCGATTCCCGCCGCTGAGCAAATACACCCCTTGGCGCCCGAGATGGTCTGGATGTGGATGTGGATGTGGATGACGACGATGCCGATGTCGATGTCCAGGTCGGACGCGCGCGTCCAGACGTTCCCCATCGCTCTGGTCACGCTGACGATGGTCGCCGTTGCGGGCGTCGCCGCCGTCATGATCATCGTCCGTCGCCACGCTGCGGTCGGTCGAACTTTCCAACGGCTTGCCATGGCGACGGACGGACCTTGGGCGACCGTTGAAGAAACCGCAGCCGTCGCAACCGACGCAACGTCGCGCCGCGAGACGGCGGTCGTCGGAGCGCCGTGACCTTGCGGGGGGACCCCGTGCGGCGACGCGGCGCCCCCGGCGTCGCGCCGAGGGAGGATTCGCAGTCTCGACCGACGGAACCGGGCCCGCGCTCGATATGACGGAATCCTCGAAAAGCGCCGCGCCGCAATCCGCCAACTGGGAGTCCTCCGGACCGTGGCGGCCCTGGCCGTCGGTTGCGGCCGTCTCGGCAGCGGTCGTATTGCAAGCGGCCGTCCTTCCCTGGTCGGCGTGGCGCGTCTTTCCCGAAGCCGGGATGGCGCGGGTCGTGGCGCTCTTCGTCCTCTCGATCCTGATGGGAACGACCGGCGCCGTCCTGCTGGCGCGAGCGCGGCGCTACGTCGCCGCTTCGGCGACGGCTTTTGTCCACCTGTCTGCGGCCGCGTTCTACGGCGTCGCGTGTCTATGGGGAGCGTTTTGCTCCTGAGCGTCCCGATGGAAGAGCTGCCGTTGATTGCACTTTTCGGAGGACTGTTCGTCGTCCTTCCGTGCGCCTTCGTCATCGCGGCGCGGAAGCGGCGCCGCGAACTGCCGACTCCGTGCGTCGTCGTTCGGCGGTCATGGTCGATTCCCGCCGCAGCCGCCTCTCCGTCGTCGGCCTTCATCGACCTCGCGTTGTTGCCGGGCGTGCGCGGGGCGACGGCGCCGGTTCGCATTCTGGTGCGGACGGAGTCGCCCGGGCCCGCTGCGACGTTGCGCGTCTTGCGGCTGCCGGGACCGGAGGAGGTTCCGTCGATCGCCGCGACGCGCACTCCACGCGTCGTACGCATCGGTCCCGGCATGTGGCGCCTCGCAGTCATGCTCAAGGCGGGTTCGGGCCTGCGGCTCGCGCTGAGCGACGGCGGCGACGCTCCGCCGAGAATCTCGGCCGAGGAGGGCGTCGCCGTGCGTCCGCTCCCGGCTGCAGCCGTCGCGCAACTACAGACCGCATTGCCCGTCGAAGGGCTGCTCCTTACGTTGATGATGGCGGTGATCTTCGCGACGGAATCGCGTCGCGCGTCGTCGCCGATCGCAGGGCCGCTGTTCTCGGCGGTCGCGTGGTATGGCGGGGCCGTGATGATCATCGCTTCCCGGCACGCCGCCGTCGCCCGTGTTTTTCATCGGCTCTGCACGGTCACCGACGGCCATTGGGCGACGGACGAAACCGCCGGCGCCGAAACTCCCGCGTCGCCGCGCCGCGAGACGTCCGTCGCCCGCGCGCCGTGACCACGCGGACTCACCTCACGCGGCGACGGCGCCCGCCCGCCGCCGCGCCGCGACAGGTTTCACAGCCGCCCCCGTTCGAACCGCGCCCGGCCTGATACCGTGCGACGCCTCGGGGCCGGCGAGCGTCGCCGGTCCGCCGTCCTGCGACGGCGCGCGCCGCGCGACGTCCCCCTCCCCGACACCGACCTGAGACGATGACCACCGCGCACGAAGCCCTCGATCGCCTGCGGGAAGGCAACCAACGATTCGTCTCCGACGTCCGCGCCGACGCCGAGTTCGTCGGCCACGCGCGCCGCACCCAGCTGACCGCGGGGCAGAAACCGTTCGCGATCATCCTCGGTTGCTCCGACTCGCGGGTGCCCGCGGAGATCGTGTTCGACCAGGGACTCGGCGACCTCTTCGTCATCCGCGTCGCGGGCAACATCGTCGCGCCGTCCCAGGTCGGCAGCGTCGAGTTCGCCGCGGCGCGCTTCGGGACGCCGCTGGTGGTGGTTCTCGGCCACTCCCAGTGCGGCGCCATTCAGGCGACGCTCGAGGAGATGCGGCGGCCGTCGGAGAACCAGTCGAAGAACCTCGCCGCCATCGTCGACCGCGTCCGCCCGGCCGTGCTCGACGTGTTGAAGACCGGCGCGGGCCGCGACGAGAACGAGCTGCTGTCCGACGCGGTGCGGGCCAACATCCGCGCGTCGGTGCATCACCTGCGCCACGGCTCCGAGATCCTCGAGCAGCTCATCGCCCAGGAAGGTCTCCTGGTGGTCGGCGCCGAGTACTCGCTCGACAGCGGGGTCGTCGACTTCTTCGACGTTTCCTGACGATTCGCGGTTCGGGGAACTTTCCGCCGTTCGCCGCCCCGCTCTACGATGGCCGGCCGCGGGAGAACGATCATGGCGGAGCGATGCGGGAGACGATCGGACGGCGCCTTCCCGGCGGCGTCGGAGACGTTCGAGTCACCGGCGACGCGGCGGATCGTCCGCGTGCTGCTCGCTCTCGCCGCGTTTGCGGCCGCCGGCGCGGCGCAGCGGCCGACCACGGCCGCCGGCCTCGACCCGGACACGGACGGCGACGGCCTCTCCGACTTCCAGGAACGGCGGAAGTACCGGACCGACCCGGAGCGCGTCGACACCGCGCGCGACGGGCTTCCCGACGGCGACGTCGAGCTGCGGCGCGACTTCACGTACACGGTCCGCGTCGTCCTCCGGGTGATGAAGCCGGTCACCGTCGAGGCGTTGAACGACGACCATCAGGACGTCCGCGTCGTCGCCGAGACCGCGGACTTCGTGGACCTCGAGGTGACGCATTACCCGTGGTCGACCGCGGGCGACGCGATCGTCGGCGCGCGCGGCCCCCGCGGAGCCGGCGCCGACGCGCGGTTCCTCGCGCCCGGCGTCACCGCGTGTTTCGACGCGACGTTCGCCGATCGTCTGACCGCGGATCTTAAGGCGGCGGGGCTCGACGTCGACGCCGTCGACGACGCGGAACTCGTGCGCGGCGCGGCGGCGTTCCTGATGCGGCGCCGCCGTCCGAGCGGCGGATTCACCGGGTACTACACCGCCTTCGAAGACGGCCGGCCGGTCGCGCTTCCGGACCTGCGCGCGCAGCTCGAGAAGGAGGCGCAGGGCGCCGGAACCTCGCTCGAAGAACTGTGGCGGCGCGATCTCTTCGCGACGTCGATGTACGCAGGCCGGACGGTCGGCGCCTGCACGTCGACGGCGATCTACCTCGCGGGTTGCCTGCGCGCCCTCGGCGTCCCCACCCGGATCGTTCTGTCCGTTCCGATCGCCGACGCGTCCGATCCGCGGCAGCTGGAGATGGTGCGCGAAGGGGTCGCGGACGCGGCCGTGCGCGATGCGTTGCTGGAGTGGCTGACGCCCCATGCCGCCGGCGCCTGGTTCTCGCACACCTACAACGAAGTCTGGGTGGCGGGCCGATGGCGCCGGCTCGATGCGACCTGTCTCGGCACGCCGCCCGGCGGCCTGGCGCGCAACGGTCTGATGACGCGCGTCGCGGTCCTGCACGACTGGTCGGACGGCGCGTTCCACGCCACGGTCGGCCGCCGACAGGCGTTGCGGCTCCGCGACGCCGCGTTCCCTCACGCGAACCCGTACCGCGCATTCCGTATCGAGGACCGCGGCCCGCGACGCAAGGATCCGCGGACGCCTGAGGTTCCGGTCGCGAAGGACAGACCGCCGAAGACCGGCGCGTCACTGCGCCCCGAGTCGCGCCCGCGCCCGGAGGAACTCCTCGCCGAGTCGCGTCCCTCGACGCTCACGCTGACGGCGGCGTTCTGGGAGCCGGAGCCGGAGACCGTCGTCGGAACGAGGCCTTCGGTCGGCGCCGCCGTCGAATACCTCTCCTGCCGCGTCCGCGAATGGCACGCCGAACTCGGGTTCGAGGTGTTGAAGGACTTCACGCGTCGCGCCGACCCGGTCTTTACGCTCGTCGCGGACGGCGTCGCGGTCGCGGAGTTGCGATGCACCGTGGGAGGAACGACGTCGCGAGACGGCGCCCTCCGTCGAATCACGCTTTGGATGACGCGGGGGCGCCGCGCCGACCTTCGCCCCGGCGTCGCTTACGAGTTGCGGCCGCGGAACGCGATCCCCGACGCGCAGTGGGCGGTGGCGCCCGAGCTGCGCGTCACGGCGGAGGAATGAGCGTGGCGCGGCGGCGCGCTCGGGTCGCGCGGTTAACGCCGCGCGCCGCGGCCGGCGCGCTTGCCGCGGCGGACGGCCTTCGGCGCCTTCGCCGGCTTGGAGCGTTTCGCGACGCGCCGACCCCCGGCGCCGCGCGTCGCGGCCGCGCGCGTCTTCGCCGCCGGGCCGCGCTTCTTCGCAGGACGCTTCGTCGCGCGCCGCCCCGCGCTCGCCGCCGGCTTCGGACGCGCGTGACGCGGCTGATACACGCCGAGCTTCCCGCCGCCGGGAAGCGTGAGCCGTGT
>DASPNK010000443.1:0-8523 GCA_035626575.1 Planctomycetota bacterium
CGCGGCGCCGGGAGGCGCCGACGCCGCGATCGCCGCGGGCCTGCTCCCGGAGGCGGTCGAAGAGGCGGTCCCGCCCCCGCCGGCGCCCGCGCCGACGCGCGAAGAGTTGCTCGAGCGCGCGAAGGGGGACCACTGGCGGGCCGTCCCCGCCCTGCGTGCGCTCCGACGCGCGGCCGACGACGACATCGCGACCGACGAGGAGCTCGCGGTCCTCTATCTCGAAGCGGCGCAGCACGACGACGACGCCATCCGCGAAGAGGCCGTGGCCGGGCTCGCGGCGTCGCCGTCGACGGCGATCGACGTCCTGCGCGTCGCACTGGCCGACCGCGTCCGCGAGATTCGCATCCTCGCCGCGATCGGCTTGCGTCTCCGCGGCGAAGACGGCGGCGTCGACGTGCTGCGCGACGCCGTCGACCACCCGGAGCTGGGCGCCCGCGCCCTCGGGGCCCTCCGCCGCTGACGCGCGCCCCTCGCCGCGCGGCGCCGGTTTCCAGACAGGACCGGGGAGGCCCGCGCGCGGCGCGCTGCGCCGCGACGGCCCCGCATCGTCGGTCTCCCGCCGTGCCGCGTCCGCGACAACCCGGCGATGCGGGCGCGTCCTCGGGGCTCCGCCCCTCGCGGCGGCTCTCCGCGGCGCCGGCGCCCGCCGTCCGTCAGAACTGGTACTCGAGACCGATCAGGAAGAGGATGTCGAGGTTCTCTGTCCCCGCCGCGGGCTCGCCCTGGTACTGCAGGTCGACCGAGGTCTTCATGCTCCACCCTTCGGCGACGGGCACGGCGAGCGACGTGCGCGCGCGGACGAGGAACGCGTCCATGTCGTCGAGCGGAAGCAGAAACTCGGCCGTCTGCTCGAAGCGCACGTCTTTGAAGAGGATCTCCTTGAACGTCGCGCCGACGCGCGCGGCGGGCGACAGCTCGTCGACGCCGGTGCCGTACTTGGTGTAGATCCCCGAAACGCCGCCTTCGAACGACAGCAGTTCGTCGTCGCTGTCCTTCCAGACCACATAGCCGACGCCGACGCCCGCGATCGCGCGCAGGTCGATGTCCTGGATGCGGTCGTAGAGCGCGTCCGCCTGGCCGTAGCCGAAGAACCGGTCCGACCAGTAGTGCTCGAAGCGCGCCTTGGCGAAGAGCGACTCGTTCGTCTTCAGGTCGTCGCTTTCGCCGTACAGCGCTTCGAGCGCGGCGGAGAACTTGTCCTCCTCCCAGCTCTTTTCGACCGCGGCGCGCAAAGCGACCAGCACGCTGTCGACCGTGCCCGATCGGAACGAACCGTTGAGGGAGATCGTCCCCTTCCAGTCGGTCGGCGTGAGCGGCGTCTTCTTCGCCGCGGCGTCCTGCGGAGGCAGCGCGGGCGACGGCAGCGGCGCGAAGGTCGACGGATCGAGCGTCACGGCGCCGAAGGCGTCCGAGTGCGCCTTCAGCCGGCCGCCTTCGACGCCGAGGAGACGCAACGTCGCGCGGTCGCCGTTGCGCAGCGCCGCGACGATAGGGCCCGCCGTCTCGAGATGCGCGACGTCGATCCAGGAGAGGCGGCGCTCTCCCGACGCCGTCTCCACCGTCACGCCGTCGGCGCCGACGGCGAGCACGACGCAGGAGGTCGGGGCGCCCCCGGGCACGGCGTAGAAGTCCGTCAACTCCCGCGGACCGCTTCCGAGCGACGCGGCGTCCGGAAGCACGCCGGCGGATTGGCCCACGGCGGCGGCCGCGCACAGCGCGGCGATCAGTAATCGCTTCATGGCGACGAATCCCCCGGGTCCGCCGTCGCGGACGCGGCGGCGATCTTAGAGCCCGTCGCGCCCCCGGCAACCGGGCGCCGCCCGCTCAGTCCGGAACGCCGAGGCAGGTGACGTAGACGACGATGCGGTCGCGGTCGAGCCGGAGAAGCGCGTTGAACTCGTCGTCGAAGAAACCGCCGATCCCGGAGGCGCCCTTGCCGACCGCGACCGCCGCGAGATTCATGCGCTGGCCGAGGTGCCCGGCGTCGAGGTGCAGATACCGGTAGGCGCGCTCGCCGTACTTCGCCAGCGCGTCGAGCAGGTTGGACACGTGCACCACGACGGCCCCCGCCGTGCCGCCGAGCTCCTGCCCGAGGCAGAAGTGTCGCGTCTGGTCGCGGAACTGTCCGGGCTTGACCAGACGAAGCTCGCGGGCGCCGGGCGCGTAGTAGTAGACGCCGGGCGCGACCCCGTCGACGGCCGTGACGATCACGTAAGTCTCGATGAGGGACGGATCGAAGACGCGCGCCGGGCCGCGGCCTTCTTCGCCCGATCCGGCGCGCGCCGGCTGGTAGGCGTAGCCGAGGATGTCGCCCAGCTCCGCCGGCGACAGCGGATCGCCGGAGAACGCCCGCGTCGAGCGACGCCGGACGATGATCGACTCCGTGCGGAAATCGAGCTCGCGAGCGGGCAGCGGCGTCGCCGGCTTGTCGGCGTGAGGCTTCTCGAGCGCGTCGAAATCCGGCAGACGGCCTTCGGCGAACGTCTCGCCGGGCGGGATCGACGACGCCGCGTGCAGCCGTCGCAGGAGCCCTTCGCGCGGCGTGCGCGCGG
Source organism: Planctomycetota bacterium (assembly GCA_035626575.1). Lineage (GTDB taxonomy): Bacteria > Planctomycetota > CAIWVZ01 > DASPNK01. Next base: position 2,553 of record DASPNK010000443.1, read on the forward strand.
GCGTCGGCACCACGCGGCTCGGATAGACGCTGCTCGGTCGGATATGCACGCCGCGCAAGGCGTCTTCCGACGCCACCGCGCACACCATCAGCACGCCTTCCTCCGCCGGATCGAGGAACAGGAGCGAGTTCACAGCCTCGTCGCAGAAACCGCTGATGGGATGCACTTCGAGGCCTTCGCGGGTCGCGTACGCCGCGAGGTTGCCGAGCGCATGCCCGACGTCGAGCAGGACCCGCCGATACGCGCGCTCCTCGTAGCGCCACGACGATCGCCGGAAGACGCCGCTGAACACGACCAGCACCCGGGAGCGCTCGATCGCCTCGTGGCCGTAGGCGTAGCGCTGGAACTCCGACCAGAAGTCGCCGTCCCACAGCGTCACCAGCGTGTGATCGCGCACCTGGTAGTCGTGCACGCCGTCGGGCAGGCCGTCGACGTCGCGCGTCGCGACGTAGATCTCCGCGGGGTACAACGCCCCCGCCGACGGCGCCGCGCGCAGCGGCGTCTTCCCCATCGGCGTCTCCATCACCGCGGTGACGCCGTACGTGAAATACAGAAGCCGCGAAATCTCGGCGAGCCCCGGGCGCGGCCCGACCGACTCCGGCATGTCCGGCAGCTCCTCGCCGTTGAACGGGTTCCGCTTCAGCGGCAACCACGGAGTCAGGTCGACGCGGCGTTCCGACACCACGTCCTTGTAGGGCGACGGCCGGCTCGACCAGTCGAGCTGCCGCGGATTGCGGCGCAGCTCCTGCTCGGAGTATTTGGTCTCCTCGTGATAGACCACCGCGGTCGGCAGCTCGTGGATCGTGCTCATCGTCGTCCCGCCCTTAACGCGCGGCGCCGTTCCCTTCCACGGAGGCCCGCGCCCTCCACGCCTCTTCGAGCCCGCGGCCGAGCAACGCCGGCGCGCGCCGTTCGAGCGCGACGCGACGCCAGGCCGCGTCCTGCGGCAACTTCGCCCACGCTTCCGCGGCCGACTCCTGCGGGACGTCGTTCTCTCCGGCGAGCGACGCCAGCACCTGCGATGCGGCGAACGCCTCGGGGTCGAAGCGCGGCGGCGCGACGCCCGCAAGCGCGGCGAGGAAGGCGATCTCCTGCCGGGTTTCGAGGAGCGACGCCGGATCGGGCGGGCCGCGGCGCTCCCGCCGCACGCGCGACTCGAGGGCGGGCAGCGCTTCGCGGTCGGCCGCCGCCCGGGCGCGGAACGTCTCGGCGTCGCCTTCGAGGGCGGCGAGCTGCGCCGCGGCGTGGACCCGGTTGAACTCGCCGTAGGCGTCGTCGGAACGCCATGTGGTTTCGGCGCGACGCAGAAGCTCGCGAGCACGATCGAAGGCGCCCTCGCGCAACGCGGCGTCGAAAAGCTGCATGAGCACCGCCGTGCCGCGTTCGGCGGCCTCGCGCCGGCCGCGCGGATCGTCCAGCGACGGCCGCATCGCGTCGAGCGCCCGTTCGGCCGCGGCGACGTCGACCGCGCGGCGCCCTTCGGCGTCGGGAGGCGGCGCCAGGAGTTCCAGCATCGCCGCCTGATAGCGGACCCGACCTTCGGCGAGGTCCTCCGGAAGGCGGAGCGCGAGCCGCGCCGCGGAGAACAGAAGGACGCCGAACACCGCCAGACGGATGCGGCGGAAGGTGCGGTCCCACCGCGCCCGCACCGCCGGGTCGAGGGCGGCGGCCCGCACGATCTCCACCCGGCGCGGCACCCCGAAGTGCCGGAACCCGTCGCGGAGCGCCGCGGGGCCCGCCGACGCGGCGACGCCTTCCAGCGCGCGGACGAACGTCTCCGCATCGCCCATGGCGTCGGCGGCGAAGAGGTCCGCTTCGGTCTCGAGGCGCCGCGACACGTAGCCGAAGAGGAACCACATGCCGCCGAAGAAGGCGACGACGACGACCGCCGACTCGAGGGTGAGCGCCAGAGTCGACGCGAGGGCGGGTCGTCCGGCGGCGGCGGCGAAGGCGTCGCCGACGGCGCCGGTCGCGCGCGAGAGATCTTCGGCGAAGGCGTGCCCGCCGACCACGATCGCGGCGACGAACGCCACGAACAGCGGCAGGTGTCGCTTGACGCCGTGACCGACCTCGTGCGCGAAGACGGCGTTCGCTTCGGTGCGGTCGAGGCGGCCGAGGATCGCGTCGGTCATCAGCACGGCGCGCAGCGGCGCCGCGAGGCCGACGTAGACCGCGTTCATGATGCGGCCGTCGGTCTCCACGCGAAGCAGCCAGGGGATGCGGAACCGCACCCGGGCGAGGAACGCGCGGAAGTCGCCGAGCAGCGTCGGATCTTTGAGCGGACGCCCGCCGACCAGAAGCCGCAGGAACACCGGCGTGAGCGCCGACACCACCAGGAGGCCGAACACCGTCGAAAGAACGCCCAGGCCTTCGTAGGCGACCGTGGCCGCGCGCAGCTCGGGCACGCCGTCGGCCCACGCGGAAAAGGCGTGCACTACGAAGAACGGAGCGGTCGGAACGAGGAGGACGCGCGCCTGAAAAAGGAACGCCTGGCGCCGCGTCCAGGTCCCGGCCTGCGCGCGCGGGTCGAAAGGCCACGTGGCGTCCACGCGGGCCGAGGCCGCGGCGAGGTACGGCGTGAAGGCGACGAGGGCGTCGAGCCCGCCGATCGGGACCCACGTGCGGACCACGTCGGGCCACGCCGTGGCGTTCAGCAGCACGAAATAACCGACGAGATCGAGCAGGCGCTCGAGCGGATGCACCTGCGCGGCGGGACGGCCGGCGGCGCGGCGGCGGCGCACGTTCGCATGGCCTCCGCCGCGGGCGAGCAGCACCAGCGCCAGCGCCATGGCGACGGCCCCGAGGGTCGCCGCCGCGCCGACCGGCGCGCGAGGCGCCGGGCCCGTGAGCGCGACGGTCGCCGCCGCCGCCGCCACGATCGCGCCGAGGAACGGGCCCATGCGGAGGACTCTACGTCGCTCGGCCGCCTCCGCCGGCGACGCGCGCGTCAGATCGCGACGTGCGCGTCGGGCGCCGGGCTGACGACGCCGCTGAACCCGCGCGACTCCAGCGTTTGCGCGAGCGCGTCGGCTTGTTCGGGTTCGCCGTGCACGACGAAGACGTGCTGCGCCGCGTCGCGCAGCGGCGCCAGCGCTTCGAGCAGCTCGTCGCGATCGGCGTGCGCGGAGAATCCGTTCATGCGCAGGATCTCAGCGCGAACCGGCACCAGCGCGTCGTAGATCCGCACCGGATCGCGCCCCTCGAGGATCGCCCGTCCGAGCGTGTGCCGCCCCTGGTAGCCCACGAAGGCCACGGTGTTCCGCGGATCGTCGAGGCCGTGCAGCAGGTGGTGGAGGATGCGGCCGAACTCGCACATGCCGGAGGGCGCGATGATCACGCACGTGCCGCGGGCCTCGTTGAGGCGTTTGCTCTGCGCCGGCGTCTCCAGCATCTCCACGTCTTCGTCCAGCAGCGGCTCCACGGCGCGCGCGATCTTCTCCCGCGCCGCCGCGTCGTAGAGGTCCGGATAGCGGCGCACGATCGCCGTCGTCTCCGTGGCGAGCGGCGAATCGATGAAGATCTTCGTCTGCGGAATGCGCCCCTCCTCGCGCAGCTCGTTGAGGAAGTAGAGGAGGTTCTGCGTCCGGCCGAGGGCGAAGGCGGGGATGATCAGCTTGCCGCCCTTCGTCCACGCCTTCTTCACGGCGTCTTCGAGCGACTTTTTCATCTCCTCCTCGGGCTTGTCGCCCTGACGGTGGGAGCGCGCACCGTAGGTGCTTTCGGTGAGCACGATCTCGGCGGGGGCGAGCGGCGCCGGGTCCCGCAGAAGCGGGACGCCTTTGCGGCCGAGGTCGCCGGTGAAGGTGAGGCGCAGCACGTCGCGACCCGGTTCGCGGATCTCCAGATGGACCGACGCGGACCCCAGGATGTGACCCGCGTCGGAGAACTTCGCGCGGAGGCCGGGGACGACGTCGAACCACCGGTCGTACGGCTGACCGCGGAAGCGCGCCAGCGCCGCGCGCGCTTCGTCCTCGCCGTAAAGCGGTCGCACCTTGATCCCGCGCTTCGCGAGGTGGCGCGCGTCGGCCTCCTGGATGCGCGCCGAGTCGAGGAGCATGACGCGCGCGAGGTCGCGCGTGGCCGCCGTCGCGTACACCGGGCCGCGGAAGTCTGCCGCCGCCAGCTGCGGCAGGTTGCCGCAGTGGTCGACGTGAGCGTGGGAGAGCACGACGGCGTCGACGTCCCTCGCGAGGCCGCGGAACGCGAGGTTCTTCTCCGCCGCCTCGCGGCGCGTCCCCTGAAACATCCCGCAGTCGAGGAAGACGCGTTTGCCGCCGACCAGGAGCTCGTGGCAGGAGCCCGTCACTTCGCGCGCGGCGCCGCGGAAACGAATCTCCATGTGGGCGGGATTCTACGGGCGCGCGCCGCCGCCGCAGGCCGCGCGGCGCCGGGATTCCGAACGCCGCGGCGTTTCTATGCCAACGGGAGGAGCGCCCCCCGCCCGGAGGACCTCACGTCATGGACTCGACCTCCCGCAATCCGTCGGAACCGCGTCGCGAAGACCTGCAGGCGTCCGCAGCGGTGGCCAAGATCCGCGACCTCGCGCGCCGCGCTAAGGATTGCTTCTTCGTCACCCGCGACCCGACCGGCGGGACGATCTCCGCGCGTCCGATGAACGTGCGGCGCGTCGACGACGAGGGCAATCTCTGGTTCCTCAGCGCCGACGACAGCCACAAGAATCAGGAGCTGGAGCGCGATCCGGCGACGCAGCTTTTTTTCCAGTCCACCAACGACGCCGACTTCCTGCTCATCAACGGCCGCGCGACGGTCGTTCACGATCGGACGAAGGTGAAGCAACTGTGGGAGCCCACGCTCATCACCTGGTTCCCCGGCGGCGTCGAAGACCCGCGCATCACCGCGATCAAGGTCGCGCCCGTCGACGGCTACTACTGGGACACCAAAGGCGGCGACGCCCTCGCCGGCGTGAAGATGCTCCTCGGCGCCGCCCTCAAGAAGCCGGCGAACGACTCCGTCGAGGGTTCGCTGAGCGTGTAGCGCCGCACCGTCGCCGGCGTCGCCGAGCGGGAGACCAGAGGGCCTACGCCGACTCCCCCGTCTTGAAGTGCGTCTTCGCGACGTCGGGGAGGATGCCGCGACCCTTGGTCGCGACGAGGGCCTGGAGCGCTTTGATGACGGGCGGACCGGCGCCGAGGGGGAGCTTGCAGTCGAACTCGCGCTCGAGGGCGCGCAGCGAGCGGACGAAGGCGTCGCGGGCGAGAATCGACGCGGCGGCGACGGCGGGGCAGGAGGATTCGGCGCGGACCTCCATGCGGAAGTCGAGGGTCGCCGCGGTTTCGCCGAGTGCGCGGCGGACGACCGATTCGTCGCAGAACTTGTCGAGCAGCACCTTCTTCACGCCGCTCTTTTCGACCACCTTCCGGATCGCGGTCGCGTGCGCCCACGCGAGGAGCCGGTTCAGGTTCCCGAACGACTCGTAGAGCTGGTTGTACTTCCGCGGGCCGATGACGACGATCTCGTGCGGCAGCACGCGACGGAGCGTTTCGGCGGCTTCGGAGATGTCGCGGGTGGAGAGGGTCTTCGAGTCGCGGAGCGGCACCTCGTCGAGGAACTGCAGGATCTCCGGCGTGAGCGCGCAGGCGGCCGTGACGAGCGGCCCGAAGTAATCGCCTTTGCCCGACTCGTCGCCGCCGATCATCGCCTCCGCCATCTGCGGCGGCTTCTCGGCGAGGTCCGGCAGCCATTTGTCAACGAACGCCTTCGCGTCTTTCCCCTGCACCACGAACTTGCCCGACGTGTAGCGCACCGCCGTGACGCCTTCGCCTTTGAAGCCGAAGTCGGCGTAGGCGGTCGGATGTTCGGCGAAGCCCGCCTCCTCCAGCGCGACCTTGAGGCGCGCGCCGCGCGCCGCGTCGAGCTTCAACACCACCGTCGCGCCCATGGGAGGCGTTCTACCAGCGGCGCGTCAGACGTCGGGGACGCGGAGGTCCGCACAGGCCGCGGCCGTCGCCGC
>DASPNK010000444.1:0-7575 GCA_035626575.1 Planctomycetota bacterium
ATCTTCGGCTCCGCATCCTGCGCGCCGTCGGACCCTGGGATGTTCTCGAGCGCGAGGTCGGCCGCGACGGTTCGTTGCGTGCGTTCCACGTCGTCGGGCCCTTCGGGTTCGACGCGATGCACTACGGCGGCGTCGCGTTCCCGCCCGAAGGTCCTTTCGAGCCGGATCGCACCTTCGAGGCCCGCGGCGGCGCCGCGCGCTGGACGCTCCTCGAGACGTCTCCCGCGGAGGAGGACGTCGACCTGTCGTCGGCGTTGCGGGAGGGCCCCGGCGCCGCGTACGCGACGGCGGAGATCGTCTGCGCCGCCGACGCGCCGTTGCGCGTCGCGCTCACCTGCTCCGATTCGGCGGAGCTGTTCGTCGACGGGCGGCGCACGCTGGTCCTCGACCGCGCCACGGAGTTCCTCCCGGCGACGGCGCGCGTCGACCTGCTCTTCCCGAAGGGCGCGCATCGATTCCTCGTGAAGCTCTCGGGCGCCTACGGGCGGAGCTTCCGGCTGCGGCTGCTCGGGCTCGACGGCGCTCCGGTCGACCTGTCTTCGCGCGCCGGCGCGACCGCGACGGTCGTCGCTTCGCGCGAGCTGCGCCCCGCCTCGCCGACCGCGCCGGCGCACACGGCGCCGGAGGGCGGCCCGCCGAAGCCGACCGACCTCCGACGCGCGCTCGCCGAAGCGTCGACCCGCGCCGAGCGCCTGCTCCGCGCGACGCTGCTCGCGGAAGAGGACTGCGCCGAGCTCGCCGTCGAGATCGCCGACGCCGTGTCGGCGGCGAACGACGCGTCGCCGGGCGAGGTCTGGGCCTGCCGGCGCATCTACCGCGCGGCCCGACACCTGCCCGACGTCGAGGCCAAAGCCCGGGCGCGGGCGGCGGCGAAGAAGTTCGCGGCGCTCGACCCCGCGCATCCTCTCGGGATCGCCGCGGCGGCGGAAGAGGACGCCGAGAACGACCGCGGCGAGAAGGGGCTGGAGACGCTCGGCGCCGCGCTGGAGAAACATCCGCGGGCGGTCGCCCTGCGCGAGGCGGAGGTCGAGATCTTCGGCGCGCTCGGATTCGACGCCGACCGCGAGCGCGCGTTGCTCGCGCTCGAGGCGGCATATCCGGACGGCCCGGCCGCGCTCGACGGCGCGGCCCAGGTCCGGCGCGCGCGCGGCGACGACGCGGGCGCGCTGGCGACGCGCCGCCGCAGCCTCGAGGCGGACGGCTCCGACGCCGGGCTGCGGTTCGAGATCGCGAGGTGGGAGCTTCGGCGGGGCGACCTCGCCGCCGCCGAAGCGACGTTGACGGAGCTGACGCGGAGGCATCCGCGCTGGAGCGACGCGCGCCTCCGTCTCGCCGACGTCCGCCGGGAAGCCGGCGACGCCGACGGCGAGCGCCGCGAGCTGGAAGCCGCGGCCGCGGCGTTCCCGTACCGCGTCGACGCGCTGAAACTCCTGCTGCACGACGCCGTCGCGACCGGATCGACCGACCGCGCGGTCGCCTTCGCGGAAGACGTCCTGAAGCGCGATCCCGACGACGACGACGCCCGACGCGCGCTCGATCGCCTGCGGCCGCGGAGCGACGACGTCTTCCGCGAGTTCGCGATCGACGCGGAGGCCTTCCTCAAGACCGTCCCCGGCAAAGAGGCCTACCCCGACTCGGCGATGGTGCTCCTGCTCGACCAGGTCGTGCTTCACATCCGCGCCGACGGCACGGCGGAACACGAGGTGCACCAGCTCCATCGCATGCAGGACGCCCGCGCGAAGGGGGAGCTGGGCACCGTGCGGACGCAGGGTCGAGTGACCGCCGTGCGCACGATCACGCCGGACGGCCGCACGTTGTGGCCGAACTCGCTGCGCGCCGGGACCTATGAAATGGCCGGCCTCGCGCCCGGGGTGGTCGTGGAGCGCCGCTACCGCTACGACGTCGACCGGTTCCTCGGGCGTCCGGAGGACTTCGGGGGCTTCTACTTCCAGGACACGGATCTCGCCGCCCCGTTTCACCTGACGCGTTACGTCGTGGTGGTCCCGAAGGCGATGAACCTCGAGCCGCTGATCGAGCGGTTCCCCGGCGCGCCGCGGCGCGAAGAGCGCGGCGACGACGTCGTCTGGGAGTTCAAGCTCGAGCGCATGCCGCGGCTCAAGAACGAGCGCGCCATGCCGCCGCCGGACGAGATCGTGCCGTACGTCGCGTTCAAGCGCGGCGACGGGATGGCGGCGTTGAACCGCCGGCTGCTCGATCGCTTCGAGCCCCACGCGCGGCCGACTCCGGAAATCCGCCGGGCCGCGGCCGAAGCCGTCGGCGACGCGGTCGACCCGCTGGACAAGGCGCGTCGGATCTACCGCTGGGTGATGGACCGGACGCCGACCGAAGACGGCGGCGGCACGCCCACGGCGACGCTCCTCGAGCGGAGCGGCCCGCGCCTTCCGCTGTATTGCGCGTTGCTTTCGGCCGCCGGAGTGCCGTGGCGGCCCGCGGCGGCGCGCCTGCACGAGCGTCTGGACAAGCCCGCGCGGTGGGAGTTGCTCGACGACGAGTTCTTCTCCTATCCGACGGCCCGCGTCGAGCCGCCGGGCGGGGCGCCCGTCTACGTCGCGCTCGACGCGCGGTTCCGTGCGTTCGGCGAGCTGCCGTTCTCGTTCCACGACGCGCCGGCGTTCGTCGCGGGTCGCGACGGAGGCTTCCTCGACCGGACGCCCGCGGCGCCGTTGAGCCGCGCGGCGGGGCTCGAGCGCTCGTTCGACCTGCGCATCGACGCCGACGGCGTCGCGTCGGGCGCGGTGCGCGCGCGGTTCGGCGGCGACGCCGCGGCGTCCTTCCGCGAGCAGCTGGCGATGGCCGACCGCAAGCAGCTCGACCAGGCGCTGCTGCGGATGCTGCTCGACCCGGTCGGCAAGTTCGGCGCGAAGCCGAAGGGCCCGGTGCGCCTCGAAGGCGCCGAGCGCGGCGACGGCCCGCTCACGGCGTCCGTCGAGGTCGAAATCCCTCGGCTCCTCAAGGAGGGGTCGTCCGGCCACGTGCTGCAGTCGCCGCTGCCGCCGCTGAAGCTGGCGCGGAGGTTCGTCGACCGCGCCGAGCGGACGCAGCCGGTGTTGTTCCGCGACTTCGAGGTCGCGCGCGAAGAGGCGCGGTTCGCGCTCGATCCGACCTGGCGCGTGACCGGCGCCCCCGAGACGTTCGTCACGCGCGGCGCGCCGGGGTCGTTTTCCCTGCGCCGAGTCGTCTCGGAAGGCTCGGTGCTGATCGAGCGCCTCGTGCAGTTCGAGCCCTTCCAGGTCGCGGCGGAGCGGTTCGCGCCGTTCGCGGCGTGGCTGAAGGCCCTCGACGAGGCCGAGGAACGGCAGATCACCCTCGAGAAAACGCGCTCGTAGGTCGGCGCCGGGAACGGAGGGGGCGGCCGCTACACTCCGCCCCATGGACGTCGCCGTCCGTCCGCCGCCGCCGTCGACGGGCGTCCTGACGCTCGAGGCGCCCGCCGGGAAGAGCGAGATCCTCCGGGCGCTCGCCGTCTTCGCGACGCGCGGCCGCGGCGTCGTGCGGCGCCGCGGACCCGACGCCGACGACGTGCTTCAGTTCGTCGCGGCCCTGACCGCCCTCGGCGCGGAGATCGTGGTCGACCGCGAGGGCCTGCGCGTGCTGCGGGGGATTTCGCGGCGGGCCGTCGAGCCGGCGCGCGTCCGGATCGAAGAAGGCGCCGCTCCCGCGCGGTTTCTCGCGGCGCTCGCCGCGACGACCCGGCGGCCGGTGTTGCTGGAGACGGGGCCCCGCCTCGCCGCACGACCGTTCGGGGGCCTGTTCGACGCGCTCCGCGAAACCGGCGCGCGCGTGGAGGCGTCGGGCGACGCACCGCCGGCGACCATCATCGGACCCGCACGCGGCGGCTGCGTCGCCGCGGCGCTCGGCGGCGAGACGAGCCAATTCCTCTCGGCGCTGCTGCTCGCCGCGCCGGCCTTCGTCGAGCCCTGCGAGTTCACGGTCGAAGGGCCGATCGTGTCACGCGGGTACGTCGACCTCACCGTCGAGACGCTGCGCGCCGCCGGCGCGCGCCTCCGCGTCGGCGACGGGTGGTGGCTCACCGAGCCCGGATTCGGTCCCGGCGTGGAGACGCTCGAAGCGCCGACCGACTGGTCCGGCGCCGCCCCGCTCCTCGCGGTCGCCGCCTTTCTCGGTCGGCCGGTGCGCGTCCCGGGGCTTCGGAGCGGCGGCCATCCCGACGCCGCGTTCGCCGGGTCGGCCGCGGCGCTCGGCCTCGACGTGACGTTCGCCGCCGACGGCGCGGAGGCGCGCCCTCGGCCGCCGGTCCGCGCGGCGTCCCCGCGGACGCTGGATCTGGGCGGCTGTCCGGACCTCGCGCCCACCTTGGCCGCGCTGGCCGCGCTCGCTCCGGGCGGCGCGCGGCTCGTCGGCGCGCCGCACCTGCGCCTCAAGGAGAGCGATCGCGTCGAAGGCGTCGTCGCGTTGCTCCGCGCCGCCGGCGTGGACGCGGCGCCGCGCGACGACGGGCTCGAGGTGACGGGCGCCTGGGCCGACCCCGCCGCGCGCGCGCGCGCCGCCGAGGTCGGACCGTTCGACGCGCCGATCCGCGGCGACCATCGACTCGCGCAGGCGGCGGCCCTGCTGGGTCTCGTCCGACCCGCGACGATTCGCGGCGCCGAGTGCGTCTCGAAGTCGTTCCCCGGGTTCTTCGAACGCTTTCCGGGCGCGTCCGTCGCCGCGGCGGAGATCCGGTGAGCTTCCGCGCCCTTCTTCGCGGCGCGCGTCCGTTCGCCGTCGCCCACCGGGGCGGGGCGGCCGAGGCGCCCGAGAACACGCTCGCCGCCTTCCGGGCCGCGATCGCCGCGGGCTACCCGTGGGTCGAGTTCGACGTGCGCGCCGCGGCCGACGGGACCCCTTGGGTCGTCCACGACGAAGCGTTGCCCTGGCCGGACGGCGTCGAGCGCCCCGTGGCCTCCCTCGGCGTCGCCGACCTGACGCGCTTTGACCTCGCCGCGCACCTCGGGCCCGCCGCGGCGGGGGAGTCGCCGCCGTCCCTCGACGCCGCCCTCGCGCTGCCGTGGGGCGCCGTGCGGTGGATGGTCGAGGTGAAGCCGACGGCGGACGACCGGGGCCTCGGCGCCGAAACCGTCCGCCGATGCCTCCGCGTCCGGCCGCCCGACGGGTTCGTCGTCGCGTCGTTTTCGCCCGACGTCCTCGCGGGGGCGGCGGGCGTCGCGAACGTTCCCCTGATGGCGTTGCTCGACGGCGACCTGATGCCGCAGGCTTTTCGCGGGCTGTCGCTCGCCGCGTGGGGTCCCGACCGTCGTCTCGTCGGACCCGACTTCCTTCGCAGCCTCCCGGACGACCTGCCGCTCTGGTCATGGACGGTGAAGGACCTCGCGGAGGCGCCGCCGCTCCTCAAGGCCGGCGTCCGGGGGCTCATCTCGGACGTCCCCGGGCGCCTCCGGGCCTTTCTCGACGCAACCGAGGGAGTGAAACGGCTTTTCTGATCGTCTCCCGGCGCGTACTTTCGTCGGCCGACGCGACGGTTCCGCCTCCCGCCGCCGCCGCGCGCCGGCCTTCGTCGTTCGTGCCCGGAGTGAGCATGGAGGTCAAGTTCGAACGGGTTTTCGAGGGGAAGCGGCTCTTCCAGGTGGTCGGCCACGACGGCGAGACCAGCCTCTTCACCGGCACGAACGCCCAGTGCAAACGCTTCATCGAGGTGTACTTGGAGAAGCTCGAGCGCGACCGGAAGCGCGATCGTCGCCCGCGTCGCTCCGCCGCCTCCCGCTGAGCCGCCGCGCGCCGGGCGGAGGTTCCGCCCGCTCCTGAGGAAACCCGACCGACGCCCTGACGCCGCGCGCCGTCGATCGCTCTAACTCCGCGTTTCCGCGCCCGTTCCGCCGATCGTCGACCGTGCGACGTCGCCGTTACGCCGTAGTGTCAAGTCAACTGCTTGACAGTTCAAAAGGCGGCTCTACGATCCGCGCCGAACTCGAGAGGGGCTCGGCATGAACGCGCTGGTCGACGGACGTGGGAACCTGGAGCGGCTGCGTGCGGGCGAGGAATCGGCCTGGCGGTGGCTTTCCGACGCGATGGCCCCGCGGCTCCTGCGCTACTTCCACAAGCACGGGGTCGAACGGCACGCCGCTGAGGATCTCAGTCAGGAGACGTTCTGCGCCGTGTTCCGGCGCATCGCCGACCTCCGGGACGGCGACCGCCTGGCGGCGTGGACCCTCGCCATCGCGCGAAACCTCGTGCGCACCCGGCGGCGGCGCGAATGCCCGGTCGCCGATCTCGAGGACGGCGACGTGGCGGCGCCGTCGGGGGCGCTCGATCCCCTCTACGACGCCGACCTCCAGCGGCTGGTGCGCGAGGAACTTCGGTTCCTGTCTCCCTCCGAGAGGCGGTTGCTGGAGCTTCGCGTGCTCGAAGGCCGCAAGCCCGGCGAAGCGTGGCTGCTCCTCGGCGTCGCGCCCGAGGTCCAGCGCCGCCGCCTGCACACGGCGCTGAAGGAACTGCGTCGCCGCGTGCGCGCGCGCTGGGGCGAAGCCCCCCGCGCCCGCCGATCCGATTCCCGCGGCCCTGCGTCCCGAGCCGTCAAGGAGAAGGCATGACATTCAGAACCACGTCCGCGTGCGTCCTCCTGCTCGCCGCCGTCGCGGCGGGGCAGGACGGCGCGCGCTCCCTGCTCGACGCGGCGCGCAAACGCGTCGAAGCGACCCGCGGCCGGACGGGCGACGAGCTTGCGCAGGGTCTCAAGGAGGCGGCCGAGCTGCTCGAGCAGGTCGCGAAGAAGCACCCCGCGGCGAAGACCGAGATCGGCCGCGCCGATCTCGAGCTGGGCCGCGTGCGCAAGCGGCTCGGCGACGCGTCCGCCGCCGAGGAGGCGTTCAAGCGCGCCTCCGCGGCCGAGGAGACGCGCGTCGCCGCCGAGGCGCTGCACGAGCTGGCCGGCGTCTACAAGAAGCAGAAGAAGCTCGGCGAGGCGCAGGCGGCCCTCGAGCGGGTCGTGGCCGAATTCGGCATGGAGCCGCGCGAGCGCGCCGAGGCGTTCATCCGCCTCGCCGGGCTGCACCGCGCCGGCAAGCGGCCGCAGGAAGCCGAGACCGCGCTCCTCCGCGTGCTCGCCGAACACGCCGACCTCTACGCCTGCGCGGTGGAAGCGCTCGACGATCTCGTCGCGCTCAAGCTCTCCCTCGACCAGGACGCCGAAGCCCGCAAGGCGTTCGACGCCCACGCCGAAGGGTTGAAGACGCGCTACGTCGGCGGGCGGAACGAGGCGCGGCTTCAGACCGCGCTCGACCGCATCCAGCTGCGGCTGAAGAAGTCCGAACGGGACGACGGCCCGAAATGACCGCGCCGCGCCGCGACCGGCGGGCCCTCGCGCCGGTCGCGGCGCTCTTCGCCGCGTGGTCCTGCGCGATCGCGGGGATCGGCCGGCGCCAGGTCGCGACCGCGCGCGAGGTCGCGCGGGCGGTCGCGTTCGAAGACGCGGCCGAATCGCGGAGGTCGGCGCCGCCGCGGCGCGCCGGGGCCGCGGCCGCTCCGACGTCCCGTGCGGCGCCGGCGTCCGCCCCGGAACCGGCGGAGATCGCCGCCTGGCCGCGCTCGCGTTGCGTC
>DASPNK010000445.1:0-14445 GCA_035626575.1 Planctomycetota bacterium
GCGGCCGAGCGAGTACCCGGACCCGCTCCCGGCGCTGAAGTGGGACATGGAGGCGCCCGACGCCAAGATCGAGGCGTACACGAAGTACGCCGCGCGCCTCTACCGCGCCGCGGACGAAGCCACGGCGGAAGGCCTCGCCGATCAGGCGAAGGCGTACCTCGCCGAAGCGCAGCGCGCCGCGGACCTCGCGCTGGAAAAAGACCCCGACGACGCGACGGCGCGGTCGCTGCGCGGGTTCGTGCGGTTCGACAAGCCCGCGGCGCTGCGCATGCTCGACGCGAAGTGGATGCCCGCGTACTTCCGCGCGGAGATGGAGGTCGCCGTCGCGTCGACCGACGTCGCCCTCGGCAACCCCTCCAAGCCGCTCTGGGTCGACTGCAAGGACGGCGAGCACAAGGAGGAGGCGATCCGCTGGCGCGAGATCCTGCGCCGCGCGCAGCGGTGGGAACGCTCGAACATGGATTCGGAGGACCGCTTCTTCAAAGCGGCGATGAAGCGCTACTCCGAACTGGAGGAGGAAGTCGGCCAGAAGCTGAAGCGGAAGAACACCGAAGGCGCGACCTTCCAGGTGTACGGCTTCAGCCCCTACGCGCTGTACGTCCTGAAGGACGCGGCGGGCGGCGAAGACCGCATCGCCGAGCAGTGGATCGAGCAGCTCGATCAGGTGAAGGACACCTTCTTCCTGCGCTTCGGCAAGCGGCTCGGCCTCGACGAGATGACCGACCTCACGCCGGTGCTCGTGCTGCGGTCGATCACCGACTACATGAAGTACAAGGGCGACGAAGGCAAAGGCGACCGCGCCATCGCGCACTTCGAGCCGTGGAGCGGCCGCCTCGTGACGTGGGCGGGCGCGATGGCCAAGGAGGGCGCGGGGGAGGAGACGGTCGACCCCGCGTCGGGCCTCCAGGTCAAGCACATCCGCGGCGTCGTCTTCCACGAAGCGACGCACCAGCTCGTGCACTTCATCACGCGCGAATCCGGCCGCACCGTCGCGAGCGGCCAGTCCATGTGGTTCTCCGAAGGCATCGCCGAGTACTTCGGCGGCCACTCGCGGCACTGGGACGCCGAAGAGGGCCGGTGGCGATACGTGCCGGGGCGCATCAACGAATTCCGCCTCCCCCAGGTGGTGGATCAGCGCAAGCAGTTCATGCCGCTCTCGGAGTTCATCGAGTACCTCCGCAGCGACTTCGTCTCCGACGGCGCCACGTCGAAGCGCGACAACGTCCCGCTGCAGAAGCGGCTGAAGGCGCAGGTGCGCCAGGGGCTGGCCTACGCGCAGGGTTGGGCGCTCGTGTACTTCCTGAACGAGTGGGACGGCGGCAAGTACCGCGCGAAGTTCGACGACTACATCAAGGCGGAACGCGTCGGTCAGAGCGGGCTCAGCGCCTTCCGCCGCGTGTTCGGCAACGACTTCACCGCCCTCGAAAAGGAGTTCTTCGCGGCCTGCGACGAGATCGTCGCCGCCGCGCGCGAGAACCGCATCGAGAACGGCGTCCTCAAGAAGAAGTGACTCACCGCGCCCGGCGCCGCGTCGCGCGAGCCGGGCCATCCCGTCGACGGAGATCCGCGTGTTCAAGTTCCTTGCGGCGACGCTCGCGTTGAGCGCCGCGCTGTGCGCCCAGGAGACCCGGCCGGATTCGAGGCCGAAGGACGGAGGCTCCGTGATTCCGCCCGACAGCGAGCTCGTCGTCCGCCCGTCCGGCCTCAAGTACAAAATCCTCGTCCAGGGCCCCGAGGGTGCGAAGCCGAAGCGCGGCGACCACGTCGTCTGCAACTACAAGGGCATGCTGACGGACGGCTCCGAGTTCGACGCGTCGCGCGGCGCGCCCGCGGAGTTCCGCATCGGTCAGCTCATCGAAGGCTGGAACGAAGGCCTTCAGTTGATGACGCCCGGCACGAAGGCGCTGTTCGTGGTGCCGTCGGAGCTCGGCTACGGGCGGCAAGGTTCGCCGCCGAAGATCCCGCCGGACGCGACGCTCGTCTTCGAGGTGGAGCTCGTCTCCTTCAAGGAAGGCGAGCCGCTTCCCGAACCGCCGCGCTATCGCAAGCTCGATCCCGCGAAGACGCAGGCGACCGACGCGGGCGTCAAGTACGAGATCGTGCAGGAAGGGAAGGGCGACCCGATCGGGACCTCCCCGTTCGACCTCCACTTCTCGTTCTGGGGGCCGACCGGCGCGTTGATTCAGACGACCACCGCCTCGGGCAAGCCCGCGCGCATCACCGCCGACAAGCTCAACCTCGCCTTCCTGAAGGAAGTCCTGCCGCTGATGCGCGCCGGCGAGAAGCGCCTGTGCGAAGTTCCGCCGGCGCTGGCGTTCGGTTCGAAGGCGGTGTCGCCCGACGTGCCGGCCGATTCCGTCACGACCTGGCTGCTCGAAGTGGTGCGCGTCGTCCAGGCGCTGCCGGTCCCGCAGTTCGTTCCGCGCGAGCAGATGAAGCTCTCGAAGACGCCGAGCGGCCTCGAGTACGAGGTGGTGCGCGAAGGCGCCGGCCGGGCGCCGCTGCCGAGCGACGTGGTGACCGTGCACTACGCCGGGTGGCTGGTCGACGGCAAGCCGTTCGACGCGTCGTACACGCGCGGCGAACCCACGTCGTTCCCGCTCCGCAACGTCATCCGCGGCTGGAGCGAAGGCCTGCAGCTGGTGAAGGAAGGCGGCGCCATCCGCCTCGTCGTCCCGCCGGAGCTCGGCTACGGCCAGCACGGCCAGGGCGACGTGATCCCGCCGAACGCGGTGCTCGTCTTCTACGTCGAACTGGAGAAGATCGGCGCCTGACGCCGATCGGCGGCGGCGCCGGGCGATCGGCCCGGCGCGGCGCCGCGCTCAGGAGCGGCTCACTCCTTGGTGGCGTCGATGATCCGCTCGGGGTCGGCCGTCGCCGTGAAGAGCTCGTGGGAGAGGTAGCGCTCGCCGAGATCGGGAAGCACCGCCACCACGCGCTTGCCCGCGCCGAGTTCGGCTCCCGCCTGGATCGCGGCCCACGTCACGGCGCCCGCAGAAATGCCGACGAAGATCCCCTCCTCGCGGCAGAGCCGCCGCGACGTCGCGATGGCGTCTTCGTACGCCACGGTGATCACGCGATCGACGGTCGCCGCGCGGTAGTTGCCGGGGATGAATCCCGGGCTGATGCCCTGGATGCGGTTGCCGCGCACGTGGGCGCCGCCGCTGAGCAGCGGCGAGTCGGCGCTCTCCACCGCGATAACCTTCACGCCGGGGACGCGCTCCTTCAGGACCTCGCCGGTTCCCGACACGGTTCCCCCGGTGCCGACGCCCGCCACGAACGCGTCGAGCCGCCCTCCGGTCGCTTCGAGGATCTCCGGCCCCGTCGTGCGGCGGTGGACGTCGACGTTCGCCGGATTGTCGAACTGCGACGGGATCCACGCGCCCGGCGTCTTCGCCGCGATCTCCTGCGCCTTGGCGATGGCGCCCTTCATGCCCTTCGGGCCCGGCGTGATGACGATGGTCGCGCCGAACGCCAGCAGCACGCGGCGGCGCTCCTGGGTCATCGTCTCGGGCAAGGTGAAGACGGTCTTGTAGCCCTTGGCGGCCGCGGCCATCGCCAGCCCGATCCCGGTGTTGCCGGACGTCGGCTCGACGATGGTCGTCCGGTCGGGCGCGATCTTCCCGGCGCGCTCGGCGTCTTCGATCATCGCGGCGCCGATGCGGTCCTTCACGCTCCAGCAGGGGTTGAAGGATTCGAGCTTGGCGCAGATCTCGGCGCAGCCCGGCGGGGGCAGCCGGCGCAGCCGCACGAGCGGAGTGTGTCCGATGAGGTCGATGACGGAGTCGGCGATGGGCGGGCGTGGCTTCATGGGAGTCATCCTATAAGCGCGCCGGGCGCCCCGGCGGTGGCGCGGCCCCGATCGGCGCGCCGTTCCGTCGCCCGACGGGGCGGACGCCGGCGCCGGGCCGCGTAGGCTGGCGCCCATGTCGACGGGGACGGGCGGCCGGCTCGGGGCGCGCGACACCGCGGGGGTCGTCATCGGGGCGGTCGTCGGCGTCGGGATCTTCTTTTCGCCGTCCGGAACGGCCTCCCGCGCCGGCGACGGCGCGCGCGCTCTCGCGGTCTGGGCGGTCGCCGGCGTCGTCGCGTTGCTCGGCGCGCTCACCTTCGCCGAGCTGGGGGCTCGCCTCCCGAAGTCCGGCGGCCAATACCTCGCGCTGAAGGAGGCGTTCGGCGCGCGCACCGGGGTCACCTACATGGCGGTCGTGGGGCTCGGCGAATCCGCCGCCGCCGCCGCGATCCTCGCCCTCGTCTGCGCACGCAATCTGAGCGAAGTCGCCGGCATCCCGTTCGGTCCGGCGGGCACGGCGGGGCTGGCCGTCGCGCTCGTCGCCGCCGCCTTCGCGCTCGCGGCCGCGGGCGTGCGCACGGGCGCCGCGGCGATCCAGGTCAACCTCGCGGCCAAACTCGCGGCGCTCGCGGTTCTCGTCGCGCTCGCCGCCCGGCGCGCCCCGCCGGAAGCGGCGGACGCGTTCCGCTTCGCCGACCCCGGCCCGTCGGCGGGCGCGCTGGCGACCGCGTTTCTGCCCGCGCTCTTCGCCTACGGCGGCTGGCAGCAATCGCTGTGGATCGCCGGCGAAGTGCGCGACCCGGGTCGCAATCTCCCGCGCGGCATCGTCGGCGGGACGCTGGTCGTCGTGGTGACCTACGTCGCGGTCAATTGGGCGTATCTCCGGCTGCTCGGCCCGGAGGGCGTCGCGGGCGCGGGCGCGCTCGCGGCCGAAGCGGCCGACGTCGCCGCGCCGGGTCTCGGCCGATGGGTCGCGGCCGCCGTCGCGTGGTCGGCCTTCGGGTGCCTGCAGACGTTGACGTTCACCGCGCCGCATCAGCTCGCCGTGCTCGCGCAGGACGGCCTCGCGCCGCGGCGCTTCGGCGCGGTCGACGCCCGAAGCGGCGCGCCCCGGCTCGCCGCGGCGGCGTTCGCCGCGACCGCGGCGGCGCTGGCGGTCGGCGCCGGAATGGAGCACCTCGGCGCGCTGTTGACGGCCGTCGTCTGCGTGGACTGGATCTTCTTCGCGCTCACCGCGCTCGCGCTCTTCCGGCTGCGTCGGCGCGCCGACCTCCCGACGCCGTTCCGCGTCCCGGGCTACCCCTGGGCGCCGGCGACGTTCGCGCTCGTCGCGGTCGCCGCCGCGGCGAGCCCGTTCTTCACCGTGCAGACCCGCACGGCCGGCGTCGTCGCCGTCGGAATCACCCTCACGCTCGCGCTCGTCGCACGTTTGTTCCTGCGCGCGGCGCCGGAGGCCGGCCCGGGCCGATAGAATCGCCGCGCCTCAGCGGACCATGTTGTCTTCGACCCCCCGCCTCAGCGGCGCCCCCCGCCCGGCCCCGACTCCCGTTCTCGAACCCGCCGTCGGAACGCACACGCAGCTCGCCGAGAACTGGAAGGTCATCTTCCACAACGACGACGTGACGACGTTCGAGTTCGTCATCGGCGCGCTCATGCGGTTCTTCGGCCACGAGGCGCGCAAGGCGCTGGAGCTGACCTACGAGATTCACCGCACCGGCGCCGCGGTGGTGGCCGTCCTTCCGTTCGAGGACGCCGAGTTCAAACAGGAGCAGGTGACGAGCGCGGCGCGCGGCGAGGGGTATCCCCTCAGCGTCACCATCGAGCCCGACGCCTGACGTCGTCCGTTTCCGCCGTCAGAGGCCCGTGGCGTGGAACCCGCAGTCCACGTACAGGGTCTCTCCGGTGACGCCGCGCGCGTAGTCGGAGAGCAGGAAGAGCGTCGCGTCGGCCACCTCGGTCGCGTCGACGTTCCGGCGCATGGGCGCGCGCATGGCGACCATGTCGAGCACCTGCGAGAAGCCGGAGATCCCCGCCGCGGCCAGCGTCTTGATCGGTCCCGCCGAGACCGCGTTCACGCGATGGCCCGTCGGTCCGACGTCGGCCGCGAGGTAGCGCACCGACGACTCGAGCGCCGCCTTCGCGACGCCCATGACGTTGTAGTGGGGGACGACGCGCTCGCTTCCGAGGTACGTCATGGTGACCACGCTGCCTCGGCGACCTTCCATCAGCGGGAGGCACGCCTTGGTCAGCTTCACCAGCGAGTACGCCGAGACCCCGAGCGCCGTGTTCCACCCGTCTTCGGTGGTCTCGTAGAAGGCGCCGTCCAACTCCTCCTTCTTCGCGAATGCCAGCGCGTGGACGAGGAAGTCGAGCCCGCCGAAGGCGCGCTTCACCTCCGCCGTCAGCGCCTCGACGTCCCCGGGCGCGGTCACGTCGCAGGGGAGGAGGAGGGGGGGCGCGGCCATCTCGGCGCAGAGGGACGCCACGTTCTCCCGGAGGCGCTCGTTCTGGTAGGTCACGCAGAGACGGGCGCCCTCTTCGGCGGCGCGGCGGGCGATCGCCCAGGCGATGCTCCGCTTGTTCGCCACGCCCAGAACGATTCCCGTCTTGCCGTTGAGCAGCATCGCCGTATCTCCGCGGCGGGCCGAGACGCCGGCCGCAAGGGGCGGAATCTATCGCGTCGACGGAGTTCGACGAGGCGTCGCGCCGCCCCGCGGACCCGGGCGGGGCTTCCGCCGGCGGGCGCGTCGGGCCGGCAGACCCTGACGGTCACCCCGGCAGTCCGCGTCGCCGCGCCCCATCCGGGCCCGCGCCGCAGGGCCTTCCGAACCCCGGATCCGGGCGGCACTTCGCGATCCGGGGCGGGCGGACCCGAAAGCCGGACGGGCCGGCACGGGCGTTTGCTTGATCCGGCGTCACACCGCCGGGCGGCCGCGCCTCTCGGCACAGAACAGGAGAACACCCATGAAGACCGGCAATCGCCTCGCTCCCGCGACGCACCGTGAAGATGCGGCCCCGTCGCTGTTCAACGACTTCTTCGGAGGCTTCTTCGGCTCGCCGTTCCAGGGCCAGACCCCGGGGTCGATGCACCCGGCGCTCGACGTCGTCGAGAACGCCGAGGGCTACACGATGACGGTCGACCTGCCGGGGTTCACCCAGGACCAGGTCAACGTCCACTTCGCGCAGAACACGCTCACGGTCCAGGGCGAGCGCGTCGAGGAGACGCAGCGCGACGACGCCCGCTGGCACGTGGTCGAGCGCAGCCGCGGGACCTTCGCCCGCTCGGTCCGCTTCCCCACGGCGGTCGACGCGAGCCGCGTCAAGGCCGTCATGAAGAACGGCGTGCTCAACGTCTACGTGCCCAAGGCCGAGACCGCGCGCACGCAGAAGATCAAGGTCGACGCCGGCGAGTGACCGCCCCCGCGCCGGGCCGCGCGCACGCGCGGGGGGATCGAGCCCCCCGCCGGGCCGCGGCCGCGGCGCGCCCGCCCGCGCTTGCCCCGCCGCGGCCGAATTCCTACGCTCGCGCGATGACCCGGGAGGATTTCGAGTACGTCGACGACCAGTCCGCGTTCGACGCCCTCGCCCCGATCTTCGCCTCGGCCCCCGTCCTTGCGGTCGACACCGAGTCCGATTCCCTCTACCGCTACCGGGAACGGGTCTGCTTCCTGCAGGTCGCCGCGGGCGGCAAGGCCTACCTGATCGACACGCTCGCGGTCCGCGACCTCAAGCCGTTCGCCGAGGCGTGCGCGAACCCCGCGCAGGTGAAGGTGCTGCACGGCGCCGACTACGACGTTACCTGCCTGCGCCGCGACTTCGGCGTCGCGTTCGAGAACCTCTTCGACACGATGGTGGCGTCGCAGCTCGTCGGTCGGGAGCAGCTCGGGCTCGCCGCGCTGGTGCGGGAATTCTACGGCGTCGAGCTGGACAAGTCGCTGACGACGCACGACTGGGGCCGCCGTCCGCTGGACGCGAAGTACGTCCGCTACCTCGCCGACGACGTGGTCTACCTCGAAGACCTGCGGTCGAAGCTTCTCGCCGAGCTGGAGCGCGCCGACGCCGTGGAGGCGGCGACCCTCGAGTTCCGCCGGGTCGCGGAGTCGGCCGCCTCGCGCGAGCCGTTCGACCCCGAGGGCTTCCGACGCATCAAAGGCGCGCGCGACCTGAACCAGGCCGGCCTCAGCGTGCTGCGGGAGCTCTGCATCCTGCGCGACGCCCGCGCGCGCGCCGAAGACAAGCCCGCGTTCAAGGTGCTGGGAAACCAGACGCTGATCGACGTCGCCGGGTCGCTGCCGCGCGACGTCGGAGACCTCCGGCGCATCCAGGGCTTCAGCGACTTCGTCCTGCGGAAGCTCGGCGCCGACGTGATCGACGCGGTGCGACGCGGCCTCGAGGGCGCGCACGCCATGTCCCTCCGTCCGCCGCAACTGGGGAAGCGTCCCCCCGAAGAGCAGCAGGCCGTCGCCGAAGCGCTCCGCGCCTGGCGCAAAGCGGCGTCGGAGCGGGACCGACGCACCACCATGGCGATCCTCCCCAACTACCTGCTCGGGCGGGTCGCCGAAGCCAGGCCGCGCACGCTCGACGAGCTGGCCGCCGTCCCGTTCTTCGGCGAGGAGCGCCTGCGCCGCTACGGGCCGGAGATCGTCGCGCTCACGGCGTCGCCGCCGCCGCTCGACGAAGCCCGCCGCCGCAGGCGCGCCGCGGGCGCGCGCGACGCGAAGAACGACGGCGACTGACGCGCGGCGCATGAAGACGCTGCCGTTCCGGCTCGGCTACGCGACGTCGGGATTCGCGCACCACCGCCTGGAGGACGCGCTCCTCGTCCTCGCGAAGATCGGCTACCGGGCCGTGTCGCTGACGCTCGACGTCGCCCACCTCGATCCGTTCGCGCGCGATCTCCCTTCGAGGGTCCGCGCGCTCGCCGCGATCCTCCGCGAGCTGGACTTCGCGGTCGTGGTGGAGACCGGCGCGCGCTTCCTCCTCGACCGCGAGACGAAACACGCGCCGACGCTGCTTTCGCGCGAGGGCGGGGACCGTCGCGAGGCGTTCCTCGCGACGGCGATCGAGGTCGCCGCCGAGCTGGGCGCCGACGCGGTCTCGCTGTGGTCGGGCGCGAAGGACCCGGATCAGAGCGACGCCGAGGCCGACGGCCGCCTGCTGGATCGGCTCGGCCGGACGATCGCCCGGGCGCAGCGCGCCGGAGTCGACCTCGCCTTCGAGCCGGAGCCGGGGATGCACGTGGCGACCGTCGCGCAGTGGCGCGCGCTGGACGCCGCCCTCGGCGCGCCGGCGCGGTTCGGCGTCGCGCTCGACGTGGGGCACGTGCTCGCCAACGACGAGGGCGACCCCGCCGCGGCGACGCGGGGCCTCGCCGACCGCCTCGTCACCGTCGCGATCGAAGACATGCGCCGCGGCGTGCACGAGCATCTGCCGTTCGGCGAAGGGCATCTCGACGTGCCGGCGGTCTTCGACGCGCTCGAGGACGCGGCGTACGCGCGCATCGTGTCGGTCGAGCTGCCCCGGCAGTCCCACGACGCGGTGCGCACGGCGCGCCGTTCCGCCGAGATCCTGAGCGCGCTGGGCGCCGA
The DNA here is from genome assembly GCA_035626575.1 of Planctomycetota bacterium. Classification (GTDB taxonomy): domain Bacteria; phylum Planctomycetota; family CAIWVZ01; genus DASPNK01. Next base: position 9,382 of record DASPNK010000445.1, read on the forward strand.
GCTGCGCCCGCGCTGACTCAGGCGTCGCCGACGAGCTGGAGCAGGTACTGGCCGTACCCGCTCTTCTTGAGCGGCGCGGCGAGGCGACGCACCTGCGCGGCGTCGATGTAGCCCATGTGGAGCGCGACCTCCTCCACGCAGGCGATCTTCAGCCCCTGACGGTCTTCGACCGTGCGCACGAACTCCGAGGCCTGCAGCAGCGACTCGTGCGTGCCGGTGTCGAGCCAGGCGAAGCCGCGCCCCATCCGCTCGACGACGAGGTCGCCGCGCGCGAGGTAGGCCCGGTTGACGTCGGTGATCTCCAGTTCGCCGCGCGCCGACGGTTTGACCGTCGCCGCGACGTCCGCGACGTCGCCGTCGTAGAAGTAGAGGCCGGTCACCGCCCAGTTGGAGCGCGGCGCGGCGGGCTTCTCCTCGATCGACACGGCGCGTCCGTCGGGGCCGAATTCCACCACGCCGTAACGCTCCGGGTCGCGCACGAGATAGCCGAAGACGGTGGCGCCCCGCGGCCGCGCCGCAGCGCGCTGCAGCAGCTCGACCAGCCCGTGGCCGAAGAAGATGTTGTCGCCGAGCACGAGCGCGCAGGGATCGCCCGCGAGGAACTCGCGGCCGATGAGGAACGCCTGCGCGAGCCCGTCGGGGCTCGGTTGCGAGGCGTACTCGATGCGAAGCCCCCATTGCGTCCCGTCGCCGAGGAGCGTGCGGAACAGGGCCTGCTCGTGCGGCGTGGTGATGACGAGGATGTCCCGGATCCCGGCCAGCATCAGCGTGCTGAGCGGGTGGTAGATCATCGGCTTGTCGTACACCGGCAGGAGCTGCTTGCTCACCGCGCGCGTGAGCGGATACAGCCGCGTGCCGGAGCCGCCGGCGAGGATGATGCCTTTCATGAGGGGCCCAGAAGCTCGTCCAGCACCTCGGCGAGGCCTTCCCGCCACGGGCGTCGCGGCGGGTCGAAGGCGGCGGCGAGGCGCGCGTTGTCGAGCATCGAGTTCTTCGGCCGCGCGGCCGGGACCGGGTACGCCGAGCTCGGGATCGGCGTGATCCGCGGGACGCGCGGGACGCGGGCGCCCGCGAGCTCGAAGATCGCGCGCGCGAAGCCGCACCAGGTGGTTTCGCCGGCGGCGGTGCAGTGATACGTGCCGTAGGGCGGAAGCGCGCGGTCGCGCGCTGTCTCGCCGAGGCGGCGCGCGACGTGGAGCGCCGTGCGCGCGAGGTCGGCCGCGGCGGTCGGCGCCCCGCGCTGGTCGTCCACCACGCTCAGCGCGTCGCGCTCCTGCGCGAGCCGGAGCATCGTGCGGACGAAGTTGCGGCCGTGGGCGGCGTAGACCCACGACGTGCGGAGGATGACGTGCGCGTGATGCCGCGCGCGGATCGCGCATTCGCCGGCCTCTTTCGTCCTCCCGTAGACCGAGAGCGGGCGCGGAGGGTCGCTCTCCGTGTACGGCGCCGATTTCGACCCGTCGAAGACGTAGTCGGTCGAGAAGTGGACCAGCGGCAGCCGGCGCGCGGCGCACGCCTCCGCGAGGGCGGCCGGACCGTCGCGGTTGACTGCGGTCGCGCGCGCGACGTCGGATTCCGCCTGATCGACGGCGGTGTAGGCCGCGGCGTTGATCACCACGTCGACGTCGGTCTCCGCGACCGCCTTCCGCACCGCGGCGCCGTCGGCGAGGTCGCCCTGCTCGCGGCCGAGCGCGCACGTCGCGTCGCCGTGCCGCGCCGCGGCGCGCAGGATTTCCGTCCCCACCTGGCCCCCGGCGCCGAAGAGCAGGATCCTCACGGCGCGGGGCGCTCCGTCAGGCCGAGCCGCGCGCCGCGGTAGCGCTCGAACAGCGGCGCCCACCAGTCGCGGCGCGCGAGATACCACGCGACCGTCTTCCGCAGCCCGGACTCGAAGGTCTCCCGCGGCGCCCACCCCAGCTCGCGCTTCGCCTTCGATGCGTCCATCGCGTAGCGGAAGTCGTGGCCGGGGCGATCGGCGACGAACGTGACGAGCCGCGCGTGCGGGCCCTCGGGAGACGGCGCCAGCTCGTCGAGCAGCGCGCAGACGGCGCGCACCACCTCGAGGTTGGTGCGCTCGGCGTCCCCGCCGAGGTTGTACGACGCGCCCGGCGCGCCGAGGGTCGCGGCGCGGACGAGCGCGCGCGCGTGATCCTCGACGTACAGCCAGTCTCGGACGTTGTCGCCTTTCCCGTACACCGGGAGCGGCTCGCCGCGGAGCCCTTTCAGGATCATCAGCGGGATGAGCTTCTCGGGGAAATGAAAGGGGCCGTAGTTGTTCGAGCAGTTGGTGACGAGCGTCGGCAGGCCGTAGGTCTCGCGCCACGCGCGCACGAGGTGGTCCGCGCCCGCCTTGGTCGCGCTGTAGGGCGAGCGCGGGTCGTAGGGCGTGGTCTCGACGAACGGCGGGTCGTGGGCCCCGAGCGAGCCGAACACCTCGTCGGTCGAGACGTGGTGGAAACGGAAGCGGTCGCGGCGCTCGGCCGGCAGCGCGCGCCAATAGTCGAGCGCGGCGCCGAGGAGCGTCGCCGTCCCGACGACGTTGGTGTCGACGAACGCGCCGGGGCCGTCGATGGACCGGTCGACGTGCGACTCCGCCGCGAGGTGCATGACCACGTCGGGGCGATGTTCGCGGAACACGCGCGCCAGCTCGGCGCCGTCGCAGACGTCGACCTTCTCGAACCGGTAGCGGGGGTCGCGGTCGACCTCGGCGAGCGACGCCGGGTTGGCGGCGTAGGTGAGCTTGTCGACGTTGACGACGGCGTGCGGCGTCTCGCGCAGCAGGAGGCGCACCGCCGCCGAGCCGATGAAGCCGCAGCCGCCGGTGACGAGAAAACGGAGCGGCCCGTTCGGCGCCGCGTCGACGTCGGGGCGCGTCACGGGAAGAGCGCCGGCAGATCGGCGAAGCGGGGGAGACCGCGATCCTTCTCGGAGAGCAGCGCCGCTTCCGGTGCGATCGGCCAAGGGATGCCCAGCGCGGGGTCGTTCCAGAAGACGCCGCGGTCGTGCTCGGGCGCGTAGTACGCGTCGACCTTGTAGACCACCTCGGTCTCCGGCTCGAGCGTGCAGTAGCCGTGCGCGAAGCCCTTCGGCACGAAGATCTGGTTCCAGGCGTCGGCCGAGAGGATCGCGGTCGCGTGGCGCCCGTAGGTCGGCGAGCCGCGCCTCAGGTCGACCGCGACGTCGAAGATGGAGCCGCGGGTCACGCGCACGAGCTTGGTCTGCGCGGCGGGGCCGATCTGGCAGTGCAGGCCGCGCACGACTCCGCGCTCGGCGGAGGCGGCGTGGTTGTCCTGCACCCACTCGGCGACGATTCCCGCCGCCTCGAAGGTGCGGCGGCTCCACGTTTCGGAAAAGAACCCGCGCGGATCGCCGTGCCGCTTCGGGCGCAGGATCTTCACGTCGGGGATGGAGGCGGGCTCGACCTGCATGGCTCGGCCGGCGTTTTACCACCGGCCTCGCGGCGCCCGGGTTCGCCCGGGCGCCCGGTCTCGCGCGGGATCAGGCGTTCGCCTGGAAGAGGTGCACGCCCGCCCACTCCGAGGCCGCGCACTCGTGGAAGGAGAGGTTGAGGCGTTCGACCAGCTCTTGGAGGGACGAAGCGCCGTAGCCCGCGGGGAAGCCCGCCCCGCCGAGGGCCTGATGCGCGGCGTCGAGGATCTGGCGCACCGTCGCGCCGCTCAGGGAGTCGCCCGGGTTCACGTAGACGAGGTCGCCGAGAGCGCAGGCGTTCGGGATCGCCTGGAGGTCGTTGAACCGCACGTTGAGCGCGAGCGCCGCGGTTTGACGGCCGAGGGCGCCGCCGCCGGTGCTCTCGGAGTCGTTGAGCGTGTCCGCGGCGAAGACGCCCGAAGGCCCGCCGCCCTTCAGGTAGTCCTTGAGCTTGTTCCTGCCGGCGACGTCGGCGGTGAACTTCTTCCCGTTGTGCGGCGCGTTCCCGTTCGCCGGGTTGTAGAGCCCGACGACGAACCCGGCGGGGAAGGCCGCGGCGAAGTTCGCGTTCATCAGCTTGCCGGGGGCGCCGGGGCCGCTGAAGCCGCCCTTGCTGTAGGTGCAGCACGCGCCCGACGGGACGTCGCTCGGCGGATCGGCGGGGAGGTCGCCCATGACGATCGCGACGGCGTTCGACACGAAGCCCTGGTAGCCGAAGAACGACGCGGCGCCCGGAGCGTTCGTGAGGCAGACCGCCTGGAGGTTGCACTGCACGCCCGGCTGGAAGCCGACCAGCGCGATCGTGGGGAAGGTGACCGACCAGTTGCCGCGGCCGTCGGTCGTCCCTTCGAAGATCATCGCGTTCGTCGGGTCGACCCAAGCGACGCCGGGGCCGAAGTCGAGGGGCGGCGCGGGCGGGCTGATGAACAGGGTGATCGGGCATCCCGGCGCGACGCCGGTGAGGAAGACGGTGAGGTCGGCGGTCAGCAGCGGCGAGGTCGCGTTGAGCGACGGAACCGGCGTGCCTGCGCCGCCGCCGAGGGAGAACACGTCCGGGACGACCTGGGCGGTCGCGGGGGCGGCGAGAAGCGCGCCGACGAGGAGAGCTGCGGCGGAACGGGAACCGTGGGAGGTTTGAGTCATGGTCGGGAGGTGAAGGAGCGCGACGGCTGCGACGTGGGTGTCGAAGCTCGAGGTCGCGCGGACGCCTGAAATGCGGCCGACGGGAAGCGTCGGCGCCGAAACCTATCCCCGACCCGGCGCGCGGGCGCGAAATCGAAGGCCGTTCCCGCCCGGAAAAGAAGCGCCTCGACGTCGATCCGCTGCCGCGGCTGAATCAACACCGGCGCCTGGACCTGTACGTTTCCGCCGCCGCGGTCGTCGGCGAGGGCGACCGTCGTCCAGCGCCATTCCTCGCCCGTCGCCGCTCGACGAAGCAGGGCCGTCCCTCCGCTCCGCTCCGGGCCGGGCCGCTGCGGTCCAGCGTCGGCGGCGACGCGACAGGCGCCGCGATGCCGACGTCGGTCCCGCGCTGCGGCTGAATCAGCACCGGCGTCTGGACCTGTACGTTTCCGCCGCCGCGGTCGTCGGCGAGGGCGACCGTCGTCCCGCGCCATTCCTCGCCCGTCGCCGCTC
>DASPNK010000446.1:0-2798 GCA_035626575.1 Planctomycetota bacterium
TCGCCGTCGCCGGCTTCAACATGCGCGACGCCATCATCGGGGTCAGCGTGAACGAAACAAAAAGGCTCACGAGGATCGCGACCGCCGACGTGATGCCGAACTGGTACAGGAACCGCCCGGCGACGCTCGACATGAACGACACCGGCACGAAGATCACCACGAGGCTCAGCGTCGTCGCGAGGACGGCGAGGCCGATCTCCGCCGTCGCCTCCTTCGCGGCGCGGCGCGGCGGCGCGCCCTTCTCCTCGACGTGCCGGTAGATGTTCTCCAGCACCACGACCGCGTCGTCGATGACGATGCCGACCATCAGCACCAGCGCCAGCATCGTCACGCTGTTCAGCGTGAACCCGAGCGCGTCCATCGCGGCGAAGGTGGCGATCGTCGACGCCGGGATGGCGACGCAGGCGATGATCGTCGACCGCCAGCTCCGCATGAACAGGAGCACGGTGAGGCTCGCCAGGACCGAGCCGAGGACGAGGTGCACGTTGATTTCGTGCAACGCGGCCCGGATGTAGCGCGACTGGTCGCGGATCACGACCATCGAGACGTCCGCCGGCAGTTCGGACTGCACCCGCGGCAGCAGCGCCTTCACGCCGTCGATCACCGCGACGGTGCTCGCCCCCGACTGCCGGATCACCTCCAGCACCACCGTCGGTTTGCCGTCGAGGCGCGCGAACGACCGCAGCTCGGCCGTCCCGTCTTCGGCGCGCCCGAGGTCGGCGACGCGGATCGGCGCGCCGTCGATCGTCGCCACCGTCAACTCCGAGAACGCCTCGGCGTCGGGAAGCCTGCCCATGGTGCGCAGCGACTCCTCGCGCTCCGGCGACGTCACGTTGCCGCCGGGCACGTTGGCGTTCTGCGCCGCCAGCGCGTCGCGGATCGCCGTCACCGGCAGGTCGTAGGCCGCCAGACGGTCCGCGTCGAGCCACACGTTCATCGTGCGCTCGGCGCCGCCCACGACGCGCACCTCGCCTACCCCGCCGCTCCGCTCCAGCGCGCGCCGCACGACGCGGTCCGCCAGCTCCCGCAGCTCGCGCAGCGACCGCTCGCCCGACAGCGCGACGGTGATCGCCGGCTCGGAGTCGGCGTCGACTTTGGAGACGACGGGCGGGTCGGCGTCCTCGGGGAGCCGGCGCACCACGCCGGAGACCTTGTCGCGGACGTCCTGGGCGGCCGTCTCCACGTCGCGGTCGAGGGCGAATGTCGCGATGACGAACGACACCCCCGAGCCGGAGATCGAGCGCAGCTGCTCGATGCCTTCGACGGTGTTCACCGCCTCCTCGACGAGATCGGTGACCTCGGTCTCGACCTCCTCCGGCGAGGCGCCGGGGAGTCGCGTCTGCACCCGGACCGAAGGCAGATCGACCTGCGGGAAACGGTCGACGCCCATCCTGAGGAATCCGACCGCCCCCACCACGACCAGCGCGACGATCATCATCGACGCGAACACGGGACGCCGGATCGAGACTTCGGCGAGGCCGCGCATCAACCGTCCTCCCGCGTCAGTCCCGCGACGCGATGCAGGAGGCCGACCGCCCGCGCCCATTCGACGCGGCGCGTCTGCAACTCGAACCGGGCCTCGGCCTCCTCCAGCTCGACCGCCAGCAGTTCGTCCTGCGCGACGAGACGCTCCAGATGCGTCGCGAGGCCGGCGGACCATTGCGCTTCGGCGAGGTCCAAGGCCCGCCGCGCGGCGTCGAGGCGCACCGCGAGGGCCTCGAGACGCCGCCGGACGTTGGTCGCGTCCTCCGCCGCCGTCGCCGCTTCGCGCCGCACGGCCCGCTCCGAGCGCCGCGCCCGGAGCCGCGCCTCCCGGAGGCGCGACAGCGCCTCGCGCACGTCGGCCTCGACGAGGCCCGCGGTGAACAGGGGGATGCTGATCGCGAGCGCCGAGCTCCAGTCGAGGGCGGTCGGCTCCGAGTCGCGGAAGAGGAACGCGCCGACGTCGGCGGAGACCGTCGGCCAATAGCCGCCGTACGCGGCGTCGACCGCCGCCTCGGCCGCCGCCGCGTCTTTCGCCGCCGCGCGGGTCTCGGGGCGCCGCGCGACGGCTTCGGCGATCGCCGCCTCGACATCGTCGGGCGGATCGGGAAGCTCGACGCCGGCGACGAGCGGCGCCCCGCGCGCGTCCCACGCGACGAGGAACGAGAGCAGCGTGCGTCCGTTGCGCGCGTCGCTCTCCGCGGCGATCAGCAGCGTCCGCGCGTCGGCGGCGCGCGCTTCGGCCAGCGCGACGTCCAGCGGGCGCTGCAGCCCCGCTTCGACGCGCGCACGGGCGTCGGACACGCGCTCCTCCTGCACCGACAGAGACGCGCGCAGGACGTCGATGCGCCGCTCGAAAGCGAGGACGGCGAAGTAGGCGCGGCCGACGTCGAGCAGGAGATCGTCCTGCGCCGTGAGGAGCAGTTCGCGCCGCGCCTCGGCGGTCAGCGCGGCGACGTCCACGTTCGCGACGTCGCGGACCGGGTTCACGGCCGCGACCGCGTCCAGCGCGCCGTCGACGCCGACGCGACCGGAGTCGGACGCGCCGCTTCGATCGGCGAAGAAGATCCGCGGCGTGAAGAACAGTCGCGGCAGGAACGCCGCCGAGGCGCGTCGCCGTTCGATGAGCGCGCGGACGTAGGCCTCCCCCTCCGCGGCCAGCGCTTCGTCGCGCGCGTTGGCGAGTCGGAACGCCTGCGCGAGGCCGAGCGGCTCGCCGGGACCGGGCGCCGTCGGAGTCGCTTCGACGCCGCGGTCGAGCACCGAACGGTAGGCCGCGACGTCGGCGGCCTCGTCGACGCGGCAGCCCGCGGCCG
>DASPNK010000447.1:0-3481 GCA_035626575.1 Planctomycetota bacterium
AAGATTCACGGGCTCTGAGCGCCGCGCCGGCGGCGGTTGCTACCCTCCGCCATGGACGACGCCATCCTCGCCCAGGCGGACAAGCTCGCCGAGCTGCTCGCCGCCGATCCCCGTTTCGAGCGCCTCCGCGCCGCCGAGGACGCGGTCCTCAAGACGCCCGAGCTGAAGCGTCTGATGGAGGAATTCGAGCAGGCGCGACTGTCGGTCGCGCGCAAGGAGCGCGAGTTCACGCCGGTCGAGCCGTCGGAGAAGCGCGCTCTCGCCGACCTCCAGCGCCGGGTCCAGGACTCGGCCCCGCTGCGAGACCTCGCGAAGGCCCAGGCCGACTACGCGCAGATGATGGACCGCGTCAACCGCGCGATCCACGCGCGACTCCAGGCGGGCCTTTCCGGCTGAGACGGCGCCGCGCGGACGGCGTCGTGCGACGGCGCCGCCCTCTCAACTCCCGACGCGAAGGTGCAGCCCGCCCGTCGCGGAAACCCCGAAGGGGGCCGCGCCGTCGAGCCACGCGATCTGGCAGAACAGGTTCATCCCGACGAGCGACGGCGGCGCCGTGACCGCCAGGCTCCAGGCGCCGGCGCCGGGGGCCCCCGGCGCCCCTCCCGCCGACACCGGCAGGAGGAGGTCGAGCGACGCGTGCAGCGTCCCCCCGAACATCGGCATGGCGACAGGCGTCGCGCCGACGATCAGGAAGCCGTCGGCGCCGCCTGAGGCCGCCGCCGCGCGCAGCGTCGTCGGGAAGCTCGCGCGCAACGTGCCGTCGGCGCCGAAGACCGGCGTCACGCCGCCCGCGCCCGGCGCGCCGGCGCCGTATTGCCGGCGCAGGCCTCCGTTCAGGAACCCGAAGGTGGCGTTCTGAACGACGTGATGCTGCGCGATCGCGTCGACGTCGCGATCGCCGTCGACGTCTCCGACGGACCAAGGCGTAAAGGTCTGCAGCTTCGGCGCCGCGAAGGCGCCGCCGCCCAGCCCGCGAACGAACGCGGCCGCGTTGTCCTCCGCCGCGGCCCGCGCGAGCAGCACGTCGACGACGCCGTCTCCGTCGAAATCGCCGAGGAAGGCGCCGCGCGCGTCCGGCGACTGGATCAATCCGGGCGCGGGCGGCGCGACGGGAATCGCCGCGGACGTCGGGAAGGCGCCGAGGCCGTCGTTGAACAGCACCGACGCGCCGGCCTGGCCCTGCGCCGCAAGGTCGACGTCGCCGTCGCCGTCCGCGTCGCCGAAGCCGACGGGCCACCCCGCCCCGACCGCGGTCGCCGCCGGCGACGGCGCCGCGATGAAAGCGCCGGACGGCGTCTGAAACCACGGCGTCAACGCGGCGTACCCGAGTCCCCCCGGGGCGCCCCGCACGAGGGCGTCGGGGAGCTCGTCGCCGTTCAGGTCGACCATCGCCTCCGCCCAGCCGGACATCCAGCCGAAGCCCGGCGTGAAGAACCCGGCGCCGCCGTTGATCCACACGCGGGAGAACTGCTGCGTCCCCGAGGCGGCGCGCACGACGACGTCTTCGTCGCCGTCGAGATCGACGTCGAGCGCCAAGGCTGCGCCGTCGGGGACGGCGAGATAGGAAAACGGCGGAACGACCTCGACGAACGACGCGCCCGGCGGCGTGCACGGACCGGAATCGACCAGCAGGCCGCCGCCGAGGTTCGCGAGGAGGCGCGAAGGGGCCGGCGTCCCGAGCGAGGCGGCCCCGTGCACGATCAGGTCGAGATCGCCGTCGCCGTCGGCGTCGCACGGCGCGCCGGGCGCGGAGACGCCGGGCGGAGGCGGAGGCGCGACCGCGGCGAACACGCCCGACCCGTCGCCCGCCACGCGGTCCGTCGACGACAGCCGGAGGTCGAGATCGCCGTCGGCGTCGAGGTCTCTCGGAAGGTCGCGGCGGCCGAGGGTCTGGAGGTGCGGATACGGCGGGACGGCGTCCTGTCGCCCGAAGACGATCGAACGCCCGGCGACGACGTCGCGGTCGCCGTCCTGGTCGAGGTCGAGCACCCCGGCGATCCGCCCCACGCCCGAGACGTCGACGTTCCAGAACAGGACGACGCCGCCCGTGCCGTCGTTGAGCGCCATCCAGACGCGGGCGACGGCCACGTTGCCGTAGGCGGGCAGATGGGTCCCGTTGGGCGCGTAGTGGCCGCCGATGAAGTCGAGGTCGCCGTCGCCGTCGAGGTCGCCGAGGAGGTCCGTCGTCGGGCCGAACGAATAGGGCTCGTCGACGAACGTCGCAGGCCCGGTGCGCCGCGCGATCCGTCGCGTGAATCCGTCGCCGGAGACGACCACGTCGTCGTCGCCGTCGCCGTCGACGTCCCCCGTCGCCAGATGCACGAAGATGCCTTGCGACAGGTGGGGCGTCATTCCCTGGAAGACCGGGCTTCCTCCGACGACGGCGTAGCGCGCCGCGCCGCCGCCCGCCGAACCCGACCCGCCCGCGACGACCACGTCGAGCGGCGGGACGGCGTCGACGTCGGCGATCGACAGCCGGTCGCGCCACGTCGTCGGCGTGGAGCCGAGCAACGTCGGCGGGCTCTGGCCGGACATCCCGTAGATCCGGAGCTGGTTGATCGTCGTCGCCGCGACGTCGGGATCGCCGTCGAGGTCGAAATCCGCGACGCCGAGGGCCCCCCAGGCGTCCTGCCCGACGGGAAGCGTGATCATCCAGGGAATCGACGGCGGCGCGCCCGCGCCTCCGGAGTACAGCACCATCAGCCGTTCCGACACGAGGACGACGACGTCCTCCAACCCGTCGCCGTCGAAGTCCGCCGCGGCGCCGACGACGGCTTTCACCGACGCCGGATACGGCCCGAGCGCCGTGGTCCAATCGAGCGCCATCTCGCCGCCGCCGAGGTTGCGGTACCCGCGCAACTGCAGCGTCACCGTGCCGGTGAGGAAGTCCGGCATCCAGACGCCGACCAGGTCCTTCAGTCCGTCTCCGTCGTAATCGGGCGCCGCCGCGAACTCGACGTCGAGCTCCGTGGTCGCGTGGGGAGCGTGAAACGGCGAGGCGCTTTGTTGCGCGCGCGCGACGGAGGCGGCGACCGCGATCCAGCACGCGGCGACGCACACCCGTCGGAGAGTTAACGGGCGGGACATATCGGCTCCGGCCGCCGGAGGCGGGCTTTCGAGGAAACGCTTCTCAAGGCGCGAACGGCCGGCGCCTCCGCGACCTGACCGGCGGCGGGCCCGGCGCCGCGCGACGACCTTACACGGACGCCGCCGACGCCCGAAATGCGCCGGGCGTCCGCCGTCCTCCTTCGCGCCCGCCGGCGACGTCGCGACCGACGGAAGTCTCGAATGCGACCGCGGTCGGGCCGCCCGCGCCGCGCGCGGTCGTCGCTCGATCGTCCGCGGTCGCCGGCGCCGGGCTCAATGTCCGTAAACCAGGTGGAGGCCGTTGCTCGCCGACACGCCGGCCGGCGCCGCGGGATCGAGCAACGCGACCTGATGGAAAACGGCCGTCCCGTCGAGGGCGGGCGGCGCCACGACG
>DASPNK010000448.1:0-8492 GCA_035626575.1 Planctomycetota bacterium
CACGACCTCGAGGCGGTCGCCGCGCGGCGTCCGGTCGCCGTCCGCCGTGCGGGCGTCCCGGTGCGCGCCTGGCGTTGGGCGTTACGGCGTCGGACGACGGCGGCGCTCCTCGCGACGGCGTGCGTCGTCGTGCCGGTGATCGCCGCGCTCGGCGGCTACATCGCCGCACGACGGCCGGATCTCGACTTCGCGGCGACGAAACGCACGGAAATCCGCGACGAGAACGCCCTGCTCGCCGCGTGGTACGCCCTCGAGGAGGGCGGACGCGGCGCCGCCGCGCCGCTCTTCGCCGTCTTGACGGCGAGTCCGTACGTCGGCGTCGACGCGGTCGCGGGTCTGACGCTCGCCCACCTTCGCGACGACGCGCCCGAGAAGGCCCTCGAGGCGCTGGATATCGCGCCCGCCGGGACGACGTCGCCGGGATTCGCGCGGTTGCGTCGGCGCGCTCTCGAGGCGCTCGGACGCCCGTGCCCGGAGGACGTCGCGCGGTGCGCCGACAGTTCCCCGGCGGACCCCTTCGACCTCTTCGTGGCGGGTACCGACCTGCTGAACCGGATCGGCGGCGTCGCGATCGACGCCGAGGCGTGGGCCGAGGCGCACCGACTCCTGACGCGCGCCGCAGTGCATCCGCGCGGTCGGACGCGCTACCACTTCGCGCGGGCGCGGGTGTTCGCGGCGCTGGGGGCGTCGCACGCCGAGGAGGCGCGGGATGCGGCCCGCATCCTTCAGGAATGCTGGCCCGATTCGGGATTCGCATGGCATCGAGCCGGACTCGCGCTCAGCCGGGTCGACCCCGAAGCCTCGCGGGCGGCCTATGCGCGCGCTTTCGAGCTGCTGCCGGAAGTCGGAGCGTCGTTGATGGAGCCGGTCAGGCGGAACCGGAAGCCGGCGCCGCACGGCGCGTCGCGGCCCGTCGCCGCGCCGGACGGCGCGCCCTCCGAGGCGCCGAAGCGATGAGCGCCGACGGATCCGAACCGCCCGGGTCGTCCCTCTCGACGACGTCGCTGCGCATCCGCCGCGCGATCACCGGCGACGCGGCGAGCGTCGCGTGGATCGTCGACCGCTTTTCGCCGGCGCTCCTGGCGCAGGCGCGCTTCCGCCTCGGTCCGACGCTGCGCCGCTACTACGAGCCGGAGGACTTCGTGGCGGACGTGTGGGCGGTCGCCCTGCGTCGGTTGGGAGATCTTCGCGCGGCGGCCGAAAGCTCCACCGGCGTGCTCGTCCGCTACCTCGGCACCGTGTTGCTGCGGCGCATCCGTGACGTGGCGCGCCTCGCGGCCGTGCGCCGTGCGGCGCCGGCGGACGGGCGCTCGGACGGCGCCGAGCTCTCGCAACTCGACGCGACGACGACCAGCATCGTGTCGCGCGCCGTCCGCGACGAGCGCAGCGCTCTGCTGGTCCGTGCGATCGAAGAGCTTTCGCCGCCGGACCGCCAGGTCGTCATCCTGCGCGGCATCGAAGGCGTCTCGGTCGCCGAGACGGCGACGCTCATGAACGCGACGCCGAGCGCCGTCGCCGTCCGCTACCACCGCGCCCTGAAGAAGCTGAAAGACGGCTTCCCGGACAGCGTCCTGGCGGAGCTCGCCGAAGACTGACCGCTCGGCGCCGCCCGCGGCGCGGCCCGTCGACGGGTCGCGTTCCGGGATTCTTCGCGTCGGCACGGCGCCGGCGTGAAATCTCCGGGACTCCGCGCCCCCTTCGTCCCGGGACGGCGCCGCTCGCCCGTCCCGGAGTCAGACCATGAGAGTCGCCGCGCATGTCCTCGTGCCGATCCTGTCGCTTTTCCTCGTCCAAGGCGCCGCCGCCCAGCAGCCGAACACACCCGCCGCGTCGCTGACGCTGGACGGCGTCGACGGCGCGCCGTACCCGATCCAGCTTCCGCTGAACGTGCAGACCTGGAACCCGGACCTGACGCTTCACATCAGCGGCCCGCCTCTCCAGCCTTTCATCCTCGCCGCGACGCCGGCGGGCGTGCTGCCGGCCGGACTTCCGACGCCGTGGGGTCTGTTCGATCTGGACATCTCCGGCGGGATCTCGATCATCCTCGACGGGTTGCAGCCGATCTCTCCGGCGAGCCTGCTCGCCTACACCTCCGCGACGGGCGAATGGTCTGCGACGGTCCCGCTCTGGCCGGGCGCGGCGGGCATCGACGCCGCGCTCCAGTGCCTCATGAGCGTGCCCGGATCCCCGGGCGGCTTCGTTTTCACGGCGGCGACGCACCTCACGACCGTCGACGTCCCGACGAGCGCCGTCTTCGTCTCGCATTCGCGCGGCGCGCCGGGGAATCCCGGAACGGCGGGGTCGCCGTTCTTCACGCTGCAGCAGGGCGTGAACGCCGCGCTGGCGGCGGGTCTTCCCTACCCCGAGGTGCGCGTCGAGCACGGGACCTACGCGTTCTCCGGCCCGTACGCGCTCGTCAACGGGATGAACGTCGTCGGGGGCCTCGACGCCGTGTCGTGGCTGCCCGTACCCGGCGCGCGCTCGACCCTCGACTTCGGAACGAGCGGCGGATCGCTCACCCTCCAGAGCGCGCTGCTGCCGACGACGATCACGAGTCTCGAAGTCGTCACCTCCGGCTTCTCGCCGTTCCAGCCTTCGCCGACCTCCGCGGCGCTCGTCCTCTTCAACTGCGGCGCCTCGCTCACGTTCGTCGGTTGCCGCTTCGAGGCGGGAGACGGCGGCCCCGGCGCGCCGGGATTCTCCCCGTCGCAATCGTCCGGCGGCTCCAACGGCGCCGGCCCCACCGGCGCGACGGGCGGCACGGGCGGCCTCGGCGGTTCCGGCGCGTGCAACGGCGGGAACGGAGGCAACGGCGGGGCCGCCGCCGGCGGCAACGGGCAGTCGGGGCAGCAGGGTTCATGCACCGGCGGCTCGGGCGGCTCGAGCTCGGCGGGCTCGTTCTGCGGCGGGACGAGCAACGCCGGTTCCGGGTCGACCGGCGGCGGCGGCGCGGTCGGCGCCGGAGGGTCGCACGGGCCGACCCCGAGCGGCATCGTTCACGCCCCCGGAACCTGGGATCCGTTCGAAGGCACGCAGGGCGGATCGGGCGGCGGCGGCAAAGGCGGCGGCGGAGGCGGGGGCTCGGGCGGCAACGCCTGTACGTTGACGACCGGCAACGCCGGGGGCGGCGGAGGCGGCGGCGGATTCGGCGGCGCCGGCGGCGGGCCCGGGCAATGCGGAGGCGCGTCGTTCGCCGTCCTGCTGCACGGTTCCTCGCCGACGTTCCAGGACTGCGAGTTCGTCACCGGCGCCGGCGGCGCGGGCGCGTCCGGCGGCCAAGGCGGCGCCGGCGGCGCCGGCGGGTTCGGCGCCGGAGGCGCCACCACCGGAGGCAACGTCGGGAACGGCGGGTTCGGCGGCTCGGGAGGTTCGGGCGGACGCGGCGGCGGCGGCGCGGGCGGGGTCGGCGGGTTCACGTTCGGCGTGTACCGCAACCCGACCAGCTTCCCGACGCTCGTCGGCGCCACGGTGTTCAACGTCGGCCCGCCCGGCGCGGGCGGCGCCGGCGGCCTCGCGCCCGGCGGCAATCCCGGTCAGGCGGGACCGGCGGGGCTGACGGGCACGATCAACTGACCCCGGGACGTCGGTCGCGCCGCGCCGGAAGGCTCGGGCGCGCCGGGGGGCGACGCCGTCATTCGGGCGGCGTCGCGTCGGTTCGGCGCGGTGCGGGAGTCCCGGCGAGCGCCGCCAGATCGAGATTGCGAAGTCGCGGGTCGCGACAGACTTCGCCCGGCGTCAGCGTCACGTCGTCGACGACCAGGACGCGCTTCCCCGGCGGGCGCGGCCGCCCGCCGCACACCGCGCGCTCCTCGAGCACGATCTCGACGCGCACGACGCCGGCGGTCAACCGGTCGACGACGAGCGCCTCGTCGACGTTCGAGAACCGGCGTCGGCGCTCGCCCTCCGACGGATCCCGTCGCACTTCGCGCCAGGCGGGGACTCCGACGACGACGAGGGTCGCGTTCAGGCGGTCCGGAAGAGTCGTCGCCGCGACCTCGAGCGCGGCGAACGCATCGAGGCGCAGTACGACGTCGCGGGCGCCGCGGGCGACCGCGACCGGCGGGGAACGGCCTTCGGAAGACTCGGCGAAGAGGACGCCCGCCGACGCCTCCGTCGGCGCCGTGTCTTCGATGCGGAAGCGTCCCGACGCGTCGGCCGACGTGCTTGCGACGTCCGTCGACAACGGCGAGCCGTCCCGACCGCGACGCGTCAGGACGACCCTCTCCCCCGCCGCCGGACGCCCGTCCGGCCCGAAGACGATCCCTTCGCAGAAGGCGGCGTCGTCGACCACCAGGTCCGGGAGCACGGCCGCGCCGTCTTCGACGCGCAACGCCGGGAAGCGAAAGATGCGCGTCCGCAGTCCCTCGACCGCGGCTTCGACGGCGAACGTCGGCGGCGGCGAGGACGCGGCGAACGCCGTCCATGCGGAGTAGAGCCCGCTCGCGTCGGTCGTCGACGACGGCGTTTCGGGAGCGTCGACCGCGGTCACCACGGCCGCACGCGGCGCGCCGCGGCCGTCGACGACCCGCCCCGTGATGCGAAGCCGGCGCACGCACGGCACGGTCGCGACCTGCCGCCCGGCGCCTTCAAGCGTCACGAACCGCTCGCCTTTGAGATACGGCCCGAATGTGCAGCGCGCTTCGATGCGGAGCGCGACGCCGGGACGCACGGCGGCGAAGACCGCCCGCCCGCGCGACATCGGTTCGATCCGCGCGCCTGCGGGCGCGCTTCGGGATGCGGATCGCGCGAGGGTCGAAAGCGACGCCTCGCCGGCTTCGTCCATCGGTCGGCCGCTCTCGTCGACCGCGAGCACGGTCAGCTCGGCGACGGGCGGCAACACGAAGCGCGCCGGCCCTTCGAACGGCGGCGATGCGTCGACGGACGCCGCGTCGCACCCGGTCGTCTCCGCGACGATCCGGATCGGCGACGTCGCGGCGCCGCCCCGAAGCGTCAGCGTCGCCCGACCGTCGGCGCCGGTCCGGGCCGTCGCGCAGACGTCGCCGTCGCGGTCCCGGTCGTCGCCGAATCGTCGGCTCGCGCTCACCGCGACGTTCGCGGCGGGCGTCCCGTCGTGGTGCACGACGACCACCTCCGAGGCGACGCCGAGCCTGGGGGGGACGGCCTCTTCGCGGCGCCTCGACGTCGCTTCGATCCGCGCGCCGACCGCCGGAACTTCGACGTGCGCGAAGTCGCGGGACGCGAGCTCCGCGGCGGACGCGTCCTTCGACGGATCCGAGAACGGAGCGCGTCGAAGGGTCGACGGCGCGACGAGGGCGCCCCGTTCGGCGAGACCGGCGGGAACTGTGTTCGCGGCGACGTCGGCGCCCGCGACCGCGTCCGCGGGGTGATCGCCGACGTCGAGCAGACGTACGGCGGCGCCGAGGACGGCCGCGAAGACGCCGAGAGCGACGGCGACCGCGGCGCAGGACGGCATTCGTTCGAGTCGCGACGGCAGGAGCGTCTCCGACCCCGAACAACGGGTCCCGGCCGGGAGCGGTTCAAAACCGACGCGACCCGCGGCCGGGCGGCGCCGAACGGCGTCACTTCGCCGGGCGCGGCACGTGCTGGTCGAGGAGGATCGGGTTGCCGTCGGGGTCGACCAGCATCAGGCTCGCCGGGCCGGTCGTCGACTCGTCGGCCGCGAGCGTCGGGACGAGGCCCCGGCTCTTCAGGGCGCGCTGGATGTCGCGGACGTCGTCGAACTCGGGGAGCGTCGCGGCGCTGCGATCCCAGCCCGGGTTGAACGTGAGGGTGTTGCGCTCGAGCATGCCTTGGAACAGCCCGATCGTGCTCGCGTCGTTCTGGAGGATCAGCCAG
Organism: Planctomycetota bacterium; assembly: GCA_035626575.1. Taxonomy (GTDB): domain Bacteria; phylum Planctomycetota; family CAIWVZ01; genus DASPNK01. Next base: position 5,818 of record DASPNK010000448.1, read on the forward strand.
TTCCGCTTCGGGTCGCCGGCGATCGCGCGGAAGCCCAGCTTCTCGTAGAACGCGCGGGACGCGGCAAGGTCTTTCACGGCGAGGCTGACGGAGAAGTTTCCGAGACGCATGTTCGTGGTTCCTGCAGGTCGATCGACGCCGGTTTCGGGTTCGCGGGCGCTCGTCGACGCGCATCCGGCGAGCGCGCACGCGACGAGAGCGACGAGGATTCGGTTCACGAAAGGCTCCGTGGACTGATCGCCGCACGGACGGCGTCGCGTCGACACGGAATCCTAGGCGGCGCCCGGCGGAGGACTTGCCAAATCTTGCGAACCTCGAAGTCGCGACGCCCGACGACGACGGCGACGTACGTCGAGCGCGTCAATCTCGCCGTCGACCACGTCGTGGCTCATCTCGACGAGCCGCTGCGGCTGACGCGGCTCGCGCGCGCGGCGATGTTGTCGCCGTTTCATTTCCATCGCGTCTTTCAGGCGCTCGTCGGCGCGACGCCCGCCGACTTCGTGAAGCGGCTCCGCCTCGACAAGGCGCTCGGCATGATGAGCGGGCCGCGCCCGCCGCCGCTCACGAGGATCGCCCTCGCCTGCGGCTTCTCGTCGTCGTCCGACTTCACCCGGAGCTTCAAACGCCGCTTCGGCGTCGCGCCCGGCGCGTTCGACGTCCGTGCGTGGCGCACGGCGCGCGGCGGCGAACTCGAGGCGTCGGTGCGGACGGGCGTCGAGCCCCTGCGGATCGCCGGCCTTCCGCCGCGACGGAACCCGGACGGTTTCAGAGTCCGCGTCCGGGAGCTGCCCGCGCGCACGGTCGCCTACATCCGCGTGTCCGATCCCTACCGCGGCGACGGCGTGTCGGGGGCGTTCGCGCGCCTCGCCGCGTGGGCCGAGCGCCGCGGCTTCGCCGACGGCCAGTGGCTCGGCTACCAGTGGGACAATCCCGAAGTGACGCCGCTCCGCGACTGCCTGTATCACGCGGCGGTGACCGCGGACGGCTTCGCGCCGAAGGGCGAAATCGGCCGCTTCACGTTTCCGCCGATGACGGTGGCGGAGGTCGAGCTTCGCGGGGGCGTCGACCTCGAGCTTCGTGCGTTGCAGTGGCTCTACGGCGTGTGGCTTCCCCGAAGCGGATACGTTCCCGACGACCATCCGGGGTTCGAGGCGTTCCTCGGACGCCCCTTCGCCCACGGCCCCGATCACTTCGAGCTGCGTGCGCAGCTTCCCGTCCGCCGGGGTTGACGGCGGGCGACGCGACGCGGCGGAGACGAGCGAAACAAGGATGCGAACGTGAAGAAACCAACGAGGAAGACCGCAGCACGCACGACCGGCGCCTCGAAGCCCGCGAAGGCGGCGGCGCAGCGACCGAAGCCCGCGCGCGACGGCGCGGTCGTGTTGTTGTCCGGCGGCAACCCGCAGATCGCCAAGGCGGACGGCGACGCTCCGGTGCAGGCGTATCTCGACGCGCTCCCCGGATGGAAGCGCGACGTGGGGAGACGTCTCGACGCCCTCGTCGTTCGGCTCGTGCCGCAGGTGAAGAAAGCCGTGAAGTGGAACTCTCCGTTCTACGGCGTCGAAGGGCTGGGCTGGTTCCTCTCCCTCCACGCCTTCACGCGGTACCTCAAGGCGACCTTCTTCAGCGGGAGTTCGTTGCGACCGCCGCCGCCCGGCGGCGCGAAAGACGCACGTTGGATCGACCTGCATGAGGGCGCGATCGACGAAGCGCGGCTGACGTCCTGGATCCGCCAAGCCGCCGCGATCCCCGGCTGGACGCCGTAGGCCGCGCCGACGCGCGCGGCCCGGCGGCAAGCATTCCGAGTTCGCGCACGTCGGCCGCCGACCGACGACGCGGGGGCACGGCACAGGTTCTCTTCACGCGCCGCGGTGCAAGGCGAGGACCGCGGTGGCCCGCCCGCGGCGCGCAGCGCCGCGACGGCCCCGCATCGTCGAAGACCGACAGACCTCGGCCGGCCGCAGACGCCGCCATGCCACGTCGACCGACGACCGACGATGCGGGCGCGTCCTCGCTCCGCTCGGCACGGCGCTCCGCGGTCCGCGTCGGGCACGGCACGGGTTCGTTCCACGTCGGGCGCGGCGCCGATCCGTTCCACGCCGGAAACCGCACGGGTGCATTCACCGCCGCGGTGCAGGGCGAGGACCGCGGAGGCCCGCCCGCGGCGCGCAGCGCCGCGACGGCCCCGCATCGTCGAGTTCCGGCGACCGCGGGACCGCGACCGCGCGTTACCGCGGTCTTGAGTCGGCGGCGGTCTTCGATTTCAGCGTCGCGAGGCGCGCGCGCCAGCGCGCGACGTCGATTCCCTGATCGTCGCCGGTGAAGCGCCGCAGCAGATCGCGCGCCGGCGTCGCGAACGACTCGCGCGCGCTCGGGACGAAGACGAGCAGCCCTTCGCCCGCGCCGCCGACGACGTCGGGGCCGAGGTCGGCGCGGACGCCCGTCGCCAGCAGCGCGCGCGCGAGCGGCGCGACGGCGCCGAGGTTCGTCCCCGAAAGCACCGCGCGCAGCGACGGCGCCGCGGGGCCCCACTCGACGTTCCGGGCATGGTCGCGCGCCAGCGTCTGCAGAGTCTGCACGCAGGCGGTCGTCACGCGGTCGTCGCCGTCGCGCAGACCGTCGACGAGCGCCCACCAGGCGACGTCGCGCGCGTGGAAGTTCAGAAGCGCGACGGC
>DASPNK010000449.1:0-2651 GCA_035626575.1 Planctomycetota bacterium
CGGGCGTGGTCCGCCCCGGCGAAAACGCCGCCGCGACGGTCGCGGCGACGACGTATCTCGGAGAGCCCGTACCCGGCGCCGCGTTCCGCTGGGAGGCGCGGGTCGAAGCGGCCGCGTTCGACGCCGCGCGCTACCGCGACGCGGCGTGGTTCTACCGGGCGACCGAAGTCGCGCGAGAGGGCACGCCGTGGGACGTCGGGGAGGTCCCGACGCCCGCGACCGTCGACGGCGCGCCGATCCGCGGCGACGGGCGGCTCGACGACGCAGGGCGGGCGACGATCTCGTTCCGGACCGCTCCCGACGAGACGCCGAAACGCTACGTCGTCCACGCCTGGGTCGACGACGCGACCCGCGCGGTCGTCCGCGGCACGGGCGCCGTCGTGGCCGCCCGCGCGCCGGGCGGCGCCGTGGTGCTGCTCGACCGACGCGCCTACCGCGTCGGCGATCGCGTGGCGGCGCGGGTGATCGCGGGCGCCTGGGACGGCGGTCCCCTGCGCGTCCAAGGCGTCGCGGAGTTGATCGCGCTCCGCACCGAAAACGGACGCACGACCGAGGAGCCGCTCGATCGGTTCGACGTCGACGTCGGCGCGCGCGGCGAGACGGAGATCGCATTCGAGGCGAAGCGCGCGGGGCGGTTCCTCGTGCGCTTCAAGGCCGCCGGGGCCGACGGCGTCGTCGCCGAAGCTGCAGCCGAGGCGTGGGGCGAGCGCCCCGATGTCGCCCGCGAGGCGCGCCTCAGGTTCGACCGCGAGACGTACCGGGCGGGGGAGACCGCGCGCGTGCACGTCGAAGTCCCCGAGGTCCCGGCCGTGGGCCTGCTGACCTTCGAAGCCGAAACGACGTTGTGGCGCCGCGTGGTCCGGCTGACCGAGCGCGCGTCGACTCTCGAGGTCGAGCTGCCGGAGGCGCTGGCGCCGAACGTCGTCGCGGCGTGGTGCACGTTCGCGCCCGACCGCCTGCTGGTCGCCGAAGACCCGATCGTGGTGCTGCGCCACCTCGACGTGCAGGTGACGCCGTCGGTCGCGAAGGCCCGGCCCGGAGAGAAGGTCCGCCTCAAGGTGACGGCGAAGGACCAGGCGGGCCGGCCCGCGGTCGCCGCCGTGACGCTGTCGATGGTCGACGCCGCGTTGCGCGACGCGTCGGGCGAAGACGAGCTCGATCCGCGATTCACGTTCAATCGCGACCTGCGGGCGCATCTCGTGCGCACGTCGGCGTCGGTCGCGTTCCGGTCCGGCGCCGAGGCGGAATCGCTCGACGCCGACCTCGTCCGCCTCGCCGAAGACGCGCAGCGCAGGGAGGCGTCGGAGGAATTCAAGAAAGGCGCGATCCTCGCGCTTCCCGCCGACGACCGGCCGGGAGCGCCGCGGCCCGCCGAGGCCGCGAGGGAGTCCGAGCAGGCCGATCGCCGCGCGGCGCAGGACGTGATCGGAACGGGGGGAGGAGGCGGCGGCACGTATGGCGGCCGCCGCGGCGGAATGGTGAAACCGGCGGGCGGAGGCGCGCCGGCGGAGCGGGCGTCGCACGACGACAAGAGCGACGCAGAGGCGGCGAAGAACAAAGACGCCTTCGTCGCGCGCGTCGTGGACGCTGCGGAGCTCGAAGAACTGCGGAAGTCAGTTCCCGGCGGAATGCTCCGCGGAGAGGCGCGGGACGCGCCGCCCGACGTCGAGGTCCGGCGCCGCTTCGACGACGTCGCGCTCTGGGCCCCGCGCGTCGTCACCGGTCCCGACGGCGCCGCGGAGGTCGAGGTCGCGCTCACCGAAGATCTCGGACTCTGGGCGATCTCGGCGACGGCGATCGACGCCGGCGCGGCGGCGGGGCTCGGCCGCGCCTCCCTGCCCGTCGCAAAAGAGCTGACGACGCGCGTCGGCGTTCCGCGGAACCTCGTGACGGGCGACGCGATCGACGCGACCGTCGTCGTGCGTCACGCGTTCGACCGCACTCTTCCGCTCCGGGCGACGCTGCGTGCGCCGGACGCGACGAAGCTCGTCGTCGACGGCCCGTACGTCTTCGACGCCGACGCGGCGCCGGGAGCGCAGGCGACGTTCGACGTGCGGCTCCGCGCGCTCGCCGCCGGCTCGACGACGCTCGAGGCGGAGGCGTTCGGCGCCGACGCGGCCGTCGGCGACGCGCTCGCCGCCGACGTCGTCGTCCGACCCTTCGGGGCTCCGTGGCGCGTCGTCGAACGTCGACGCCTGGTCGACCAGGGCGCCTTCGTCGTCGAAATCCCGGGCGACCTCGTACCCGGTTCGCTCGCCGCGCGCCTCGAAGTGCAGGCGGGGATTCCGGGCGCCCTGCTCGAGGGCCTCGCGTTCCTTGAAGGGAGTCCGCGACCCGGCCTCGCCGGATTGCTCGACCCGGTCGCGGCGACCGCCGTCGCGCACCGCGCGTTCCTCGACGCGGGCCTGGCGTCGCCGGTGTCGGAACCGTCGCTCCGCGCCGCGGTCGAGCGCGCCTTCGCGTCGCTCCGCGCCTGGCAGGAGCCCGACGGCGGGTTCTCCGCGTGGCCGAAGGGCGCCGCCGAGCCGGGCGCCGCGGCCTTCGCCCTCGACCGGATCCTGCTGCTGACCGAAGCGGGGTATCCGCCTCCCGACGACCTGCGCCAGGCGGCGCTCGCCGCCGCGTCGGCCGCCGCCGCCGCGACCGCGGGC
>DASPNK010000450.1:0-2211 GCA_035626575.1 Planctomycetota bacterium
GCGGTAGAGGCCGTCGTCGCCGAGCCCGGTTTCGCAGTCGCCGAAACGCACGCGGACCGCGACGTCGGGCGGCGCGCCGTCGGCCGCGACGACCCGACCCGAGAACGACGCCGTACCGACGAGTCGGACCGTCGTCGTTCCGCGCAGCGCGACGAGGTCGGGCGCGAGGATCGCCTCTCGGTAGCCGTCGGCTCGCACGGTCCACGCCGCGCCGGGCGCCGCGTCCTCCGGCAGAATCGCCACACCGTCGCGATCGGTACTGACGAAGGGCGTCGCTGCGACTGCCGCGTCGACTCGCGACGCCTCGGCGTCCGCGATCGGCGTCCCCCGGTTTGCGTCGACCACGAGGAGCCGCGGCGCATCCGCGAGGAGTTGGCGTACGGCCGCAACGCCGACGAAAACGACGCCCACGGCGCAGGCCAGAAGCACGGCGTTCGATGATCTCGCACGCGTCACGGTCGAAGCGTACTCGGGTTGCGGCGAGTTCCGTAAACCATTCCCCTCAGCGACCGACGACGTGGGTCGCCACGACGGCGCCGACCGCGTCGCGGGTTTCGACCGTGACCGGGCCGCGCGACCAGACGACGCACGGTCCGAACGCGGTCGGCCACGCCGCGAGGCGGCCTGCGAAGGGCCAGGCGCGACCGTCGATATCGACGACGGCGACCGAGCGCTCGAGGGCGCTGTGAGCCGGCGCTTCATGGCGCGTCAGGCGCCCGAGCTCGAGCGACGCGTTCGGAGAGTCGCTCGCCGCCACGAGAACGCCCGCAGCGATCCCGCGGTCGCCGACGAAAACGGCGAGGTCGCCCGGAGCGGCGGCTTCGACGTCGATCGCGTGCGGATCGCCTTCGCCGAACGCGCGGTGTTCAGCGACGGTCCAGGGGCGGCCGTCGACGCGGACGAGAAAGAACGCCCGCCACCAGCGCCCGATCTCCGGCGGAGTCCCTATGGAGCGCGCAGGACGTCCCTGAGGCGGATGCAAAGTGAATCCTGGGAATCGCCGATCGTCGCCGGCCACCACTGCACACGCGCGACCGACGTCGACGACGACCGGATCCACGTCGAGCGCCGCCGCGCGTCCCGTCGCATCGATGGCGGTCTCGAGCTGCGGGGTGCGCGGATCCAGGCCTGAAGTGCGGAGGTGTCTCGCCGCCTCGCAATTCGGATCGACGCCTACCTTGAGCGGCACGCACGGAGGCGGCGCTTCCAGGACGACGCGTTCGTGCGGTCGCAGGTCGAAGGCCCAACGATGGGCGGCGCCCGCCGACAGCAGTTCGAGAACGCCGCGGCCGGGCGGCAGCATCTCCATGACGAGTCGCTCGGCTCTGGCGACGCTCACCGCGGTGCGCGTGAGCCGACGTTCTCCGGGCGGGGGGCGCGACGTCGAGAAGATCGCGACGCCGGTCGCCGGCGAAACCGCGACGATGGACGCCGACGGCGGCAGGTCGAGCGTCGCCAGGTCGACGGTCGTCTCCAGCCCGTCGGCGACGACGACCTCGCACGCCACCCGCGGCGCCGCTTCGACGGCGAGAATCCAGCGCCCCGCGGGGAGACCGCGGGCGGTCCATGACCCGCCGTCCGGCTTCAAGAAAAGCTCGACGCCGGGCTCGAACTCGCCCATGGGCGCGGGGCGCAGCGTGACCCGCAGGTCCGAGGCGACGGAACGGCCGGCGACGCGCACGCGACCGCCCGAAACGCCGCGTTCGATCGCGTCGGCGAAGGCCCGTTCCCAGGGGACAGGCGTAGGGCTCGCCGTGGACCCGGAAAGAGGCCTCTCGATGCGTCTGCGACGCATCGCATCGGGAAGCGTCACGTCGACGCGCGTCACGCCGTCGGCGTGCGCCAGGCCGTCCCAGAGGACCTCGCCGTTTCGAACGACGACGAGCGGGTCGACGCGTCCTTCGGGGACGTCGAGGCGCCACGCCCCGTCGGCGTCGGTCGTCGTGGAGTCGCCGTCGCCGAACGACACGCGGGCGCCCGCGAGGGGGCGGCCGTCTTGGGTCACGACGCCGACGAACGACGCTCCGTCGCGCGACGCAGCGCAGCCCGCGATGCAAACCGTCGCCGCGGCCAGCGTCGCCCCGGCGAACCTGGACCGTCTGCTTCGTAGGAACGCCATACGCCGTCCGCGATCGTAATCGGCGGCCTGGGCGGGGCGAAACCCGTCGGACGCCCGGAGACGCCGCGCACGAAATTGCGGCGCTCCAAAAA
>DASPNK010000451.1:0-3367 GCA_035626575.1 Planctomycetota bacterium
CGTTCTCGCGGATGCCGGCGTAGCCCTCGACGCCGGTGAGGATCGCCAGCCCCGCGCCGAAGTGGCCGAGGTTGGCCGAGCGGACCGCGGGAAGGGTCACGCCCTGCTTCGCGATGCGCATCAGGTGCGGGATGTTGTTCGGCGCGCCGAGCGTGTCCCGCGTGCGCACGCCGCCCGCGAAGCCCACGACGACGACGCGTTCGGTGCGGTACTTCCGCGCCCGCGCGTCCTGAGCGAAGAGCGACGTCGACGGCAGCATCCCGGCGGCGGCCAGGGCGGCGGTCGCCTTCAGGAAGGCGCGGCGATCTTCGGTGCGGGTCATCGGCGGCTCCGGGGTGCGCGTCTTCAATAGCGATCGTATTCGGCCCCGGTCAACAGCGCGTGCAGCACCGTCGAGGGCCGGCAGGCTTCCGACGCCCACGCGTCGAGAAACGTCGCAAGCTCGTCCTGCGTCGGGCGCCGCCCGAGCAGGCGCAGGAACTGCTCGGGGATCCAGCGGCTCGGATCGACCGCGGATTTCTCCGGAAGCGACGCGGCCCCGGACCTCAGTACGGTCCCGATGATCACGCTGCGAATCCCGGACGGGTCGGCGAGCGCCTGCACGGCGTTGCGGAGATTGCGCAGCTCGGGGTAGGTCGGGGTCCGGCCGAAGAGGTCGAGCCAAAGCCCGTTCACGAACTGCCGGTCGGATTTCTTCTTCAGCACGCCCGCCTGCCGGCGGTATGCCGGCGAAAGCACGGTCTCGCGCTCGATCTCCGGAAAGGCGAAGGGATCGGCGCGGAGCCGCGTCGCCGCGCGCTCCAGCTCGCGCCGCTCCGGCGGAGCGCCGAGGAGCCGCTCCAGTTTCCGCGCGAGGTAGACCGACGCGACGGCGGGCTGCGCGAGCACGAGATCGACGAAGTCGCCCTGCGATCGACCCTTCCGGCCGAACAGCTGGGACGGGCGCCCGTCGTACATGAGCTTTCCCGCTTCGAGGAGCCGGGGTTCCTTCTGCACCGTGATGCCGAGGATCTGCTCGAGCACGACCGTGACGTAGGTGTCGTTGCCGGGGTTGCGGGCGTTGAAGTACTGCGACTTCACGATCTCGCCGAGCGCGTCGAGCACGTGCGCTTCGCGGCGCGCGAGCCGGCCGGGCAGGTCGCCGAGACGGTCCTCGGCGGGGCGGAACTCGTCGAGAAGCAGGAAGTGGAAAAGCTCGTCCTCGTACCAGAGCGTCCAATGCTCCGGCGACGCGACGAGGCGCGCGGGCGTCGCGTCGGGATCTTCCGCGAGCGCCTCGTCGAGCTCGGCGTCCGTCGGCGGACGCCCGAGGAGGTCGAAGTGCAGCCGCCGCACGCGGCGGCGCGCGGCGTCGTCGGCGACCGGGCGCCCGGCCTCGTCGAGGAGCCCGCGCGCGCGAAGGTTCTCCGTCGACTCCCACCCGCCTCGCCAGCGTCGTTCGCCGCGCCACGAGCGCGGGCGCGGATCGGCGGGGTCGGCCCGGACCCACGCGTCGAGCGTGCGGCGCACGCGTTCGGGTTCGCCTTCGGCGTCGACGGCGGAGAGCAGCGCGGGCCAGGCGTCGCCGCCGCGCGCCGCGGCGTCGGCGAGGCGGGCGTCGAAGTCCGCGGACGGGTCGGCGGCCGTCGGCGCCGGCGACGCCGTTGCGGGGGCCGCGGTCGGCGCGGGCGCGGAGGTGGCGGGGGCGTCTGCGTCCTCGGGAGGCGTCGACTCGCGCGCGTCGGAGGCCTCGGCGGTTGCCGCCGCCGGTTGCGTCTCGGCTGCGGACGGAGGGCTTCCCGCGGCCGCGTCGGCCGCCGCACCCGGCGCTACCGGAGCGGCCGGAGCTCGCGCCGCGTCGGCGGCGGGGACGGTCGCGGCGCGTTCCGGGGGCGCGCCGGTGCGCTCGTCCGGCAGGCCTGAGAGCGCGGAGTCGTCGACCCGGGCCGGGCGGGCATAGCCCGGCGGCTCGGCGGGTCGGGTCTCGTCGCGGAGACGGCGCAACGCCGGGACGGCGAGGACGGCGAGAGCGACGATCAGCGCCGCTTCGCGGGCCCTCAGCCGACGTCGGCGCGAAGAGTTCCCGGCGTCCCGCCCCGCGCCCGCGGCGGCCGGCCGCCGGTCGTCCGCAGCGGCGGGCGTCGCGCGGACCTCGGCGTCGAACTGGGCTTCCACCTCGCCGAACCCGAGGACGGCGCCGTCGACGAGCGCGTGCGGTCGGCGGATCCGTATCCCGTCGACGAGGACGCCGTTGCGGCTCTCGAGGTCCTCTACGGTCCAACCGTCGTCGGTGCGCTCGAGCCGGGCGTGCAGCCGCGACACCGAGGGGTGGTCGATCCGGACGTGGGCTTCGGCGCCGCGCCCGACGAGCACGAGGTCGCCGTGCAGGGGAAAAGCGACGTCGGCGAGGACCTGGTTCCGGACGAGGAGTCGGGGCATCAGCTCGGTGCGTTCTGGGATCGACCGCACCGGATTCTATGGGGCCGCATCGGGAAGCAGGCGTCGCGTTCGACGGACGCTCCCGGAAAGAGAAGAGCCCCCCGACCTTATGCAGGCCGGGGGGCTCGTTCGGATTCGAGCTCAGCGGGCGAAGGGTTACGGGACCTTTTCCGGCGGCAGCAAACCCGAAGTGTTCTGGTGATGAAGCCGGCGAGGTGGTCGGACGTCGCGGTCCGCCCCTCGCCGGAGGTCACGGTCGCAGTGCCCGAGGCACTTGTCCCACCGTGTCGACAGCGCCCGGATGATAGTTCGGTCCGAGGAGGGGGTCAACCGAAATCCCCCCGGAGGCGGTCGGTCGGAAGTCCGTTCCCCGCCTGCGGATAAACATTTTCACGATCCGTAAAAAACGCTACCGGTAGGGCTTGAAAGCGTCGCCTGGGGCGACCGCTGGTGGAGTTTCCGAAGGCGGCGCCGAGGCGTCGGGTCGTTCTGAACAGGCGGGCAACACCCCTTAGCGCGGCGGCCGGAGATGGAAGAACGCCGGCTCGGCCAGGGAAACCGCGACGTCGAGGGTCGTCGCTTCGCCGAGATCGCGCGCTTGGCGCAGGTCCCGCACGAGAAACGCGCCCGGGAGCCGCACACGGACGCGGACCGCGGGGCTCGCGCGGAGCGGCGCCCAGTCGACGGCGCGTTCTCCGGTGGTGACGTTCAACTCCGCCGCCAGCACGTAGCCGTCGCCGAGGCGCCGGGCGTGGATCGCGACGGGCCAGGGAGGCGCGCCGGGGAGCCGCTCCGTCTCGAAGCGCCGCACCGTCCGGCCGCCGCAGAGATGGGGTCGCAGGCGGTCGCGGAGGCGCGCCGCGCGCTCAGGCGCGCGGAGGCGGTCGTCGACGTAGTCGCCGATCTCGGCGTTGAGATAGAGCGTGCGCCGCCCCTGCGAGCGCCGGCG